>JAGVVX010000034.1 GCA_018304565.1 Candidatus Aenigmatarchaeota archaeon | reverse complement strand
TATGAGATCGCCAGAAATGTCCGCAAGTTGCGCATACGCTGCCTGCGAGAGCTTGTAGGCGAGCCGCGCGGCGAGCTTTGGTGCGCAAGCAAGCACGTGCTTTCTGCGATGATGCGCCTGCTCGAAGTTGCAAGCAAGGAAGACGGCAGGAAATGCGGCGAATATCTGGAAGCGGCATTTGACCTCTACAAATTATTCTGGCTGTTCAGGGAGGCCGGCTATGAAATTAAAACTGCGAAACCTAAAATCAAAGCTAAATAAGGCTTTAAAGAACGCAATGAAATGCTGTTTTGAGGAGTAGTTATATCGATGGAAAACAAAAGAAACAATAAAAAATTAATTTATCTGGCGATTCTCATTGTCGCGATAGCGGCGGCTGTTGGGTTTCTTGCGTATCAGAAAAGCGAACAAAACTACCAGAAGGCTATTCAAAGCGAGCTGCCTGACAAATGTGCCACGCCTCCGGGATATACGGATGAGCAGTGGAAAGAGCATATGAGCCACCATCCCGACATGTACGAGAGGTGCCTTTAAGATGGCAGCGAATTTGTTGAATCCAAAGGCATTTGGGCTGGCGTCCGCGGCAGTGGCGTTCTTGATGGACGTAGCGGGCTACGTGTGGCACGGCATGCTGCAGCAGCCTTCAATAATGAATCTGCTCTATCCGGGATTCTGGAGCAGTCCGTCGCTGCTCTTCTTTGGATTAGTGGGCACCGTCGTTGGAGCCTACGCGGCAGGCTATGTATTTGCGTGGCTTTACAACAGGGCAAACAAGAAATAAGGAGGGTAAAAACTACTGGTTTCAACCAGTAGATGAACACGATAGCGAAAGAAATCCTCAAAGAAACCACCACATTCATGTGGTGGTTGCATAAGGGATTTCATTTGACGTGATGAGAAATGGCTAAAGACCCTGTTTGCGGAATGTACGTGGACGAGAAGAAGGCAAAACTCAGCACCGAGCAGGAAGGCTTGACATATTATTTCTGCAGCGAGAATTGCCTGAAAGAGTTTCTCAGGCCGCAGGCAGAAATGCGAAAACTGAAATACGTTGCAGCATTCAGCATTGCGCTTGGCGCGTTGACGTTGCTTTTTGAATACTTCTACCCCGTAAGGCCGTTCGGCATTTCTAATTACATATTATTGTTTTTGCTGGCCACGCCCGTGCAGTTCGTAGGAGGCTGGCGATTCTATAAAGGCACTCTGGACGCCATTAAAGCCAGGCAGGCCAATATGGATTCTCTGATAGCTATAGGCACAAGCGCCGCATGGCTCTACAGCACAATATTTACATTCCAGGGAATATTCTGGCCAAGGATATTTCCAAGCGTAACAACAGGCGGACCAGAAGTTTATTTTACTGAATCAGGCCTGATAATCGGCTTCATCCTTCTTGGGAGATACATGGAGCATCTTGTCAAGGGCAGGGCGTCGAATGCGATAAGAAGGCTTGTTGACCTGCAGCCGAAGATGGCGAAAGTAGTCAGAGAAGGCAATGAAACAGAGATTCCGGTAGAGGAAGTGAAGGTTGGTGATATCGTTGTCATCAGGCCTGGAGAAAAGATACCTGTCGACGGGATTATTATGGATGGGTCATCAGCCATAGACCAGTCGATGATAACAGGCGAGAGCATACCTGTCGACAGGAAAAAAGGCGACGAGGTTATAGGCGCGACGATAAACAAGTCCGGCCTGCTCAGGATAAAGACCACTAAGGTCGGCTCTGATACAGCATTATCACAGATTGTCATGATGGTCCAGGAAGCAATTGCGCAACGCGCGCCGATGCAAAGGCTTGCTGATGTTGTATCATCATACTTTGTTCCAGCAGTAGTTGTGATTTCAATAGTTTCATTCTTGTTTTGGTATTATGTAGCGGGATTGCCTTTTGCGGCAGCACTCACGACGCTCATAGCAGTTCTTATAATAGCATGCCCGTGCGCGCTTGGAATAGCAACGCCTGCCGCAATAATGATAGGCGCAGGCAAAGGCGCGCAGAACGGGATACTGATAAAAAGCGGCGAGTATCTTGAAAAAGCAAGAAAGATCAACACAATTGTGTTCGACAAGACAGGCACGCTTACCAAGGGCGAGCCAGAGGTAACTGACATAATCGTAACAAACTCAAAAGAAAATATTCTCCTATATGCAGCCACGGCTGAAAGCGGCTCAGAACACCCATTAGGCCAGGCCATAGTGAAACACGCAAAAGCAAAAAACATAAGGATAGGCGAGCCTAAGAATTTCAAGGCCATAGCGGGCCACGGAATTTCTGCTTCTTATCGCGGCAAAAAAGTGCTGCTTGGAAACAGAAAGCTCATGACAAAAAACAGGATAGACACGGAACGCGTAGAGAAGAATGTCCAGAAGCTCGAAGAAGACGGCAAGACAGTGATGTTCATCGCCATAAACAAGAAACTGGCAGGATTTATAGCCGTTGCCGATACGCTAAAAGAAAATTCCAGCGAAGCCGTAAAGAAACTCGAACTGATGGGGATAGATGTCATCATGATAACAGGAGACAATCCGCGGACAGCCAATGCTATTTCAAAGAAGGTTGAAATCAAGCGCGTGCTTGCTGAGGTCCTGCCGCAGGATAAGGCAAAGGAAATAAAAAAATTGCAGAAAGAAGGCAGGATTGTTGCAATGGTAGGCGACGGCATAAACGACGCTCCGGCACTGGCGCAGGCAGACGTAGGCATAGCAATAGGCGCAGGGACAGACATCGCAAAGGAGACGGGCGGGATTGTGCTGATAAAGAACGACCTGCGCGATGTTGTAGGCGCCATCAAGCTCAGCAAGAAAACCGTAAGGAAAATGAAGGAAAACCTGTTCTGGGCTTTTGTTTATAATGTCGCGCTTATACCTGTTGCTGCCGGGATGCTGTATCCGTTTTCCGGAATAATGCTCAATCCCATTTACGCGGCAATAGCCATGGCCCTTAGCTCTATAACAGTTGTAACGAACTCGCTGCTGCTTGCTAAATACAGGCTATAATTCTGCAGAACAGCATAATTATTTAAACGGCGCAAACTATATATGCTAAGTATTACATATGTTGTAAATCTAAAGTGATATGATGGCAGAAGAGCACGTTACAATAAAGAAATCGACATACAACAAAATACTGGTCGGGCTTGTTGCTGTTATGGTTGCTTTTTCATTTAGTCTGGGCTTCATTCTCGGCGGCGGAGAAAAACAGTCAGCAACAGGAAAAGTGGCAGATGCCAACGGACAAGCACCGGTGCAGCAGCCATCAGTACCGGCAGGAAATCAGGCACTCCCCGGCAGGGTTCAGGTATCCTTGGATGACGACCCGCAGCTGGGCGACAAGAACGCCGAATTAGTTATGATAGAGTTCAGCGATTTCCAGTGCCCGTTCTGCGGAAGATTCTTCTCCAGCACACTGCCTCAAGTAAAGAAGGAATACGTGGATACAGGGAAAGTCCTGTTTGTCTACAGGGACTTTCCGCTTGACAGCATACACCCGCAGGCAGTCCCGGCAGCACTGGCAGCCGGATGCGCAGACGAACAGGACAAGTTCTGGGAATACCATGATAAGATATTCCAGAACCAGGCGTCTCTTGGCGACACAAGCTACAAGACGTGGGCAGCGGAGCTCGGCCTTGATACGACAAAATTCAATGACTGCTATGATTCAAAGAAATATGCCGGCGAGGTGCAGAAGGATTTCCAGGACGGCAATGATGCCGGCGTCTCTGGCACGCCGACATTCTACATAGGCAGCCCGCAGAAAGGCTACATAGAGATTGTAGGCGCACAGCCCTTCTCTGCTATCAAGCAGGCATTAGACCAGGAGCTGGCATGATTTGATGAAAATTGCAGGGGTCCTGAGAATCAGGAAATATCTGCTGGTTGCCGTTTTTTCATCGCTTATGTTCACTTCTGTATACGTTTACACGCAGGTTCTTGGCATACTGGAGAACCTGGACCTGTGGTTCACTGTGATACCATGGTACAACGCCATCCTGTTCGTGATTTTCGCGTCCCTGTTCGGGGTGGCATTTTCTTTCCAAGTTTACAGCTGGAAGCAGCCAAAGGTCTGCAAGGTTAATGGCAAATCAATCGGTGCGAGCTCTTCTGCCACAATATTGGGCCTTTTTGTTGCGCAGTGCCCTGCGTGCGCTTCGTTGGGAGCGTTTCTCCTGCCGACAAGCATTTTCACGGCAATCTTTGTGAAATACAGCACTGTAATGAACCTGATAGGCATAGGCCTGCTTCTTTTCACCATACACTATTTGGGTGGCTTCAGGAAAGACTGAAACCAGGATTTAAAAACTTCTGTTCAAAGACTAGCAGTTGATACCATGCCAAGATGCGAAGAATGCAGCCGTGACTTCGGGACAGAAGAAGCCTTCGTGCAGCACAACAGGGACAGGCACGAATCAGGACAGACAAGGCACGAGATAAAGCAGATGAAAAAACAGGAAAAGGAAGAAAAGAAAAAGACGGAACATGAGAAAAGTTCCAGAAAAAGAAAAATCAGGATGATCACGATAATAGCTGCTGTTCTTCTAGGCATCGCCGGCATGGCGGCCTTTGTAATTTACCTGCCGAAGACCGATACCGTGAGCACGGGCATAGGGGCTGTCGGCTCCACGCACCAGCATGCTGATTTCAAGGTTTACATAAATGGCGAGCAGCTTGATTTTACATCCCCTGCGTATCAGGTGAGGGCAAGGGAAGTTCATGTAGAGGGCGGGGATGACGACGTCATCCACAAGCATGCCACCGGAGTGACCGTAGGCCACTTCTTCAAGACGCTGGGCTTCAAGATCAGCTCGACGTGCATAACGACAGATAAAAACGTGCAGCACTGCGGCAACGAGAATGCGACGCTAAGATACTTCATAAAGCAGGCCGGGCAGGAGTGGGAAAGCACGGATGACCTGCCGAATCATGATATAACAGACCTGGACAAGTACCTCATAACATACGGAAACGAGACAGACCCGGGCATGCAGCAGGCCAGCGTGACTGACAAGGCGCCGATAGAATCCGGAAAAGGGCCACGCCAAGGCATGCCAATAAGTTAAGTCTGTACAAACGGCGCCTGCTTTCTATGCTGTATGTGCCGATAAAACGGCTTTTTGCAGAAATACTTAATGAATGTGCTTCTTTCTGCCGTCCACACAACTTTCACACTCGGATTGTATTGTTGTATGCGTTATGTTATATTTTTCTTTAACCATGCCATTTATTTTAGAGACTACATTGTTCATAGATGCCATATTTTTTGCATCTATCAAAATATGGGAGCTCAGGGCGTTTACATCTGATGAGATGCTCCAAACGTGCAGGTCGTGAACTTCTTTAACGCCTTTTATTGACTGAATATCTCCTGACAGTTTTTCCAGATCGATGCTCTCAGGTGTTGATTCCATAAGGATAAATGCGGATTCTTTTATTAATCTCAAAGATTGCATCAATACGAACAAGCCAATTACTGCGCTTATTATGGAGTCGAAGATATAATTATTTGTGATGAAAATCAATACAGCTGAAGCAATGACTCCGATAGACGTTATAAGATCGCTCAAAACATGGAGATAAGCTCCTCTTACGTTCAGATTTTGCTTTTCATACCCTTGCATTTTCATTGCAACGTACAAATTAGCCAAAAGGCCGACAACTGCGATTACAAGCATTTCCAATCCTTTTATTGGCTGGGGCGATAAGAAACGGATATAAGACTCATAAAAAATGTAGAAAGTAATAAAAATGAGGATAATTCCGTTTACACTTGCCGTCAGGATCTCCGCTCTATGGTATCCGAATGTAAACTTTTTTGTAGGGACTTTTCCAGAAAGCCTTATAGAAAAATAAGCCAGCAGTATAGCAATCAAATCGACGAAAACATGGGCTGCATCGCTTAATAACGCTAAACTGTTTGTAAAAATACCGCCAGCTACCTCCATCACCAGAATGAACAGAGTTAGCCAGATGAAGATCCTGAATTTCTTTTGCAGAACATCTCTTGAAACCATACTACTGATAAATTTGTTAATAACTATAAAAGTTTTGTTTCAAATTCTATAACTATGATTTCGCCTTCTAAGGAAGAGGTCAAGGGATGGCTAGATTTGATTCTTCACATACACGATGAAGTAATAGAATTTACTGGAGGTTTGGAAGGCGTAAGGGATATAGGAGGACTTGAACATGCTGTTTACTCAATACTGCAATATAGAATGAATAATCCTACAAAAATCTTTATACATGCTGCTAAGGTTTATCAACTGTTAGCGACTAGGCACTACTTCTATGACGGTAATAAAAGAACTTCTCACGTTATGGCTAAAACTTTTCTCTTCCTTTCTGACTATCATTTTACTCCGAAGTACAAAGAAGCTGTGAATTTTATAATAGAAATAGGTGCAGGAAAGAAGTCAGTAGAAGATATAGAAAAATGGTTAAAATCCAGCACAATTAAAATAAACAAAAATAACATGAAAAGACTGACTGAAGAATTTGCATTAAGATACGAAGAAATGAAAAATAAGGACTAACACTTTGCGAGTTTTTTGAGAAGTTTCTTGTCTTGAGCCATAACTGCTTTTGCAGCTTTTTTGAATTTCCTAAGTTCGTTTTTTTGTTTTTCTGTCATAAATATCATCTTCGTATATACAGTCAGGATAGTATTTTAAGATACACATTAGACGGCCGAAAGGTATAAATAAAAAGCTTACCTAAATAGTAGGCAATGAGGAACGGCAGAGTTGCCGAAGAGTGGCGGTTACTTGGCTACGGGATTATTAGCTAAAAATGCCTAAATATGCTGCCGTATATGCCGATAAGTATCTTTTGACCTTATTTCTTTATAAAGTGCCTTCATTTCAGGGTATACATCTTGATTCTTAATATCGCTTTTCGAAGCATGTTGAAGGAAAATCTGCTCGTACCATTGAATTATGGCACCATCAAAAAAGCTTCTTGCAGCTTCGTCCTTGATATATTTTTTATTAACAAGAAAGGAAAAGAATTCTATGGAATTAAAAAGTAGACTATCCCATTCCCTTTTTGTTTTTGCACTAGCTTTCTTATATTTTGTATAAAGTAGCATCTCAACTTCTTTGATGCTTCTAAAAGCACTTTCTAAAAGCTGTATTTGCCTAGTTCTTGTGTTCTCCCTAACCCCCCAGTATGTAAGGATTAGCCCTATACCTGCAAAAAAGGCCGAAACGGCAGCAGGTGTAATTATCAAATCAAAGGTTATCATTTTTTCTCATCTGAAGCTTTCTTTGCATTCCGAGTTTGTACCATGACGTTTGCGTTTTAACCTAGCTCAAATTCTATTTTTTTGTCGTCTCTAGCTTGTACTGTTCCTTTTGGATTATAGACTTCTCTCAATTCGCTAGTTGTCTGCGCATTGTAGCCTTTTTTGACATCGATAGTTTTCTTAGGTTTTTCTTCTTCAGCCATAAGCGTATCACCTTTTAATCCTAGCCATGTATCTTTTTAAACGATTCTTAGATTTCTAAGAGCTCGTTTATAACTGGCTCTGGACATTGTATTGTCGGTGGAATGCAATGACCGATTTCGGCAATCTTGTGAAACAATCTTTGTCTCCACCAGTCAATAGACTGGTGGCATCATGTGTAATAACAAAGATTGTTTACATCCCGCATTCCACCACCAGTCAGATAGACTAGTGGAATGCAAGATTTCAAAGAGCTTACTAATGCTGGTTTCTGGATGGACGTGGCTGAGATATTTAACCATATTTAGGCAAATAGATCGTAATGAAGATAGAATATACCGACTATGCTGAAGTGAAGATTCAGAAAAGAGGTCTATCAAAATCACAAATCGAAAGTGTTTTGACAAATCCAGATAAAATTTTGGATGGTGATGAAGGAAGAAAAGTAGCGCAGAAAATCATAGGCAAATATATCTTGAGAGTGGTTTTCGAAGAAAGTGGAAATGCATATAAGGTTATAACTGCTTACTATTCTAAGCCTGATAGGTACAAGTGATTAATATGGAAATTGTATACGATCCTGAAACAGATTCGATGGATATCGAATTCCAGAAAGGTAAATATGAAGTAAGCAAAGAAATAGCCAAAGGCATAGTTATTGATTATACAAAAGACGGCAAGATAATTTCAATAGAAATTCTCAACGCATCAAAGAGGATGCCAAAAGAGAGTATTAAAGGCATTCTTGTTAAATTACCAGAAAAAGCATAAAGCCAATTTCATTTATTCCTAGCGCATTCACGACCATTTTACTCACCTAGACTAAGTCTACGTGAGTGGTCGTACTCGGCTAGGATATAATCCCGTAGCCGATCAGGTGCCAGCGGCCGTTGACTTGGAAGGATATTGCAACCTTGTCGTCTTTGTTTGCGCAGACTGGAAGCTTCAGCTTAACGGAAACTCTGTTCTTTCCAGCGGACGTCACAACGCCGACTGTCTTTGCTATTGCCACAGTAAGCATTAGGACACTGCCAGTCTTTATCGGCGGCACCTTCTGCTGGCCTTCAACTCCGACGACATAGTCGAATAGATTCACCATGATGTTCAGCTCTTCATGCACAGGCGGAAGCTTTCCTGGAAAACCGGCTATATGACCTGAAAGACCATCGCCTCTGGTTATGGAAGGGTCCAGTTCTGTTTGCAAAGCAACAAGCCCTCCGGGTTTTGCCGCGTCTCTTGGCCCTTTCTGGAAGATCTCGGCAACCCTGCTTGTTAAAGCTTCTCCTTTTTTCCCGCTTACATCAGGCCTTATTTCTATTTCATCGCCTTTGCGTATAATCCCTTGCGTAAGCGAACCGCCTACTACCCCGCCTTTAAGATCTTTTATAGCCGTGCCAGGCCTGTTAATGTCAAAGCTCCTGGCTATGTAGAATTTAGGCTCCTTTGCCTCGTCACGTTTCGGCGCCGGGATGTGCTTTTCAATTGCCTCTATCAGAAAATCGATGTTTGCATTGTTTATGGCGCTTATGGGAATAATGGGGGCGTTCTCAGCAACGGTTCCTCTGATGAACGCCTTTATTTCTTCGTGGTTCTTTACAGCCTGTTCCTCGGATACTATATCGATCTTGTTCTGGACGATTATTATATTTCTTATGCCAACGATGTCCAAAGCCTTCAGGTGTTCCGCTGTTTGCGGCTGCGGGCACTTCTCGTTTGCAGCAATCACGAGTATCGCTCCATCCATCAAGGCAGCCCCTGAAAGTACAGTAGCCATCAGCGTTTCATGCCCGGGCGCATCGACAAAGCTGACGCATCTGTGAGGCTTGCCGTCTTCAAAACATCTTGGGCACTTTGTCGTTACAGAGTATGAGTTGCATTTGCTGCAGAAATAGAATACGGAATCCGCGTAGCCAAGGCGGATTGTTATGCCGCGCTTTATTTCCTCGCTGTGCGTATCGGTCCATTTGCCTGTCAGTGCCTGCGTAAGCGTCGTTTTTCCATGGTCAACGTGTCCCACTATACCTATGTTAACTTCCGGGATCATTTCTTCTTCAGAAATTTCTTTTGCGAAAATTATCACCTATTGTTCCTTTTGCTCTGCAGTTTCTTTTTTGCCAAGGACTTCTTCAATCGGCTTCTCTCCTTGCTTGACAACCTTGCAGTTAATCTGGGAAATGTTAAGCGAAATTGTGTTGCCTCTTATAAGCTTGCGTTTCCTGAGACCAGACCGCTTGGCTTTGAATCCAATACCCTTGGTTATTACAATGTCCTTCCTTCCAATGCTCTCAATGTCCAGTCTCATGGGGAAACCTTCCCTGTCGCTCCCGCCTGTAATCTGGAAATCGTATCCGTCAAGCCCAAGAAAATCGCCAGAGAAAGTGTCTCCTATCTTTTTCTCCAGCACAGGGCAGTCTTTCTGGTCCTTCTCAACCTGATAAGACTTGGCTGCATGCGATATAACGAATTTGAAATTTGGCATAATACATCCCTTTTCTTCCGGAAGAAAAGATCTGTGCTCAAAGAACCACAGGTTCTTTGGCATCTCAGAGAACCTCTGGTTCTCTGCAGATATCAACCCCAAAAGAAGCGATTAGACTTTTCTCCCAGTTTTTCCAGCCGGGTTCCTTCCTATAGTTACCAGAAAAGCTTAAAAAAGAAAAAATTCAAAGCAGATGGATGCAAGTAGACGAGAAGAAATGGTTTTCAATGTTTCCTATGGCGGATGCCTGGCACTTTTTCAGCTTCGAAAAGAGGATTGCTGACAAGAAAACGAAGTTCCAGAAAGTGGACATAATCAAGAGCAAGCAGTTTGGCAAAATACTGTTCTTGGACGGCGATATACAGTCATCTCAATACGACGAGCATGTGTACCATGAGTGTCTTGTGCAGCCGGCGATGCTGCAGCATCCGAATCCAAAGAAGGTTCTTATTCTTGGCGGAGGAGAAGGCGCCACGCTGCGTGAAGTGCTGAAGCATAAATCAGTCGAGAAGGCTGTTATGATAGATATCGACGAGGAACTTGTAAAAATCTGCAAAGAACACCTTCCAGAGTGGCATCAAGAATCCTTTGATGACAAAAGAGCAGAAATCCTCTTCATGGACGCCTTCAAGTACCTGAAGGAGACGGAAGAAAAGTTCGACGTGATCATAGAAGACCTTCTGTCTCCAGACCTCGAGGCTTCTGAAGCGCTTTTCAGAAAGGAGCTTTTCACAGGCATCAAGAACGCGCTAGCAAAGGACGGCATAGCTGTCTTCCAGTCCGGTAGAACTGACATAGTCTCTGATACCGGAGTTTATTATAAAAAGTTCTTTGATCTCGTTTCAGGCTGCTTCAGGCACGCCAAGAAATTTCACGCATTCATACCGTCATTCTTCTTCACATGGGGCTACATCATGGCTTCCGGCTCTGCGCTCCAGGTTACACCGGAAGAAATAGACAGAAGAATAAAGGAGAGGAACCTAAAGCTGGAGTTCTACAACAGCACGACAGAAAAAATTATGTCATTCTTCCCCGAATGGAGAGAAATAAGTTAACCTAATTCTCTTGTACAATAAGTAAAGAATTCTATAATCCGCGTATTACTATCTGTTTCTTCAATTTCAGGGGTTTGAAATCTTTTGTAAGCTGTTCTATGGCAATCTTGGCTTTTTTCTTGTCGCCACACGAGAAGAGGTCTAGAGCGAGGTAATTATATTCAGGCCAGGAATGCATCGTTATGTGGGATTCTGCAAGCAGAACAACGCCAGTAACGCCACTGGGCCTGAACTGATGGTAATGAGACCTGATTTTTGTTAGTTTGGATTTTCTTATTGCTCTGTTTATAATCTTTTTTACTGTATCGGAGCGCGATATCAGTTCAGGATCGCAGCCATAGAATTCGGCTATTATCTGAATGTTCCTCAATTTACCCATTCTATTCTTTCACCTCTAAAACAGGCACCCCATAATTCTCAAAAAGCTACGCTTTTTGGAATCTCGGAGAAGCGAAGCTTCTCCCAAGAAATTTGGCGCCAAAAAGTTCTCAACAACAAAAAATATTTGTGCTGCCAAGGATATAAAGTTTTTCTTTTCAGGAAATTCCTGTCAAAAAATAAATTTTACTTTTTCTGGTTCTCAAGAATTCTTTTCAGGTAGGGAATCAGGTATCTGCTCAATTTTTTCTTCTGCTGCGCGTCCAGGTACTTAAACCCCCTTATCATTTTCCTGCATTTCAACGATTTGCAGCTGCAGGCAAATTCGAACTCTTTATTGTCGTAATCGGTGGTGTCATAATCGAAAGTTATTTCATCACCCTTCTTTATATTCTTTATTGATATCAAATAGAAAATTTCCCCCTTTTTCTTTACACATGCAGTTGGATCGCAGCTGTGGTTTAGAAAGTTGTCTATCTGGTTTTTGCTGGACGCCCTGATGACTGTGTTTTTGCTTATTTGCAGGTCCAACGGGTTTGATTTTTCTTCTGGCACTATTTTTCCGGGAAAGTCCAGTATCTTTTTCCCGTTTTCTATGTTCTCGGCAGCAAAAACCCCTTTCTGATTCCCTGCCGCGTTCCTGACTCTCAGCTTCGCAAAAATCATTCAGAGGCCCCATCTAGGGTTGTATTTTCTCTTTATTGTTTTTATTTCTTCCATGACTTTCAATTCATTTTCAGCAAGCAGCTTGTCAAATCTCTTCAGCTTCCTGTAGTCTTCCTCTGTAATATCCGTGTAAAGCACGTCAGATTCATTGATTTGCCTGCCGACAGTAGGGCCTTCGATCGAAACAGCAATCTTGTCGCCTATCTTCGCTTCGTTTATGCTCTTCCCCTGAGACTGCACCTGCTTGATTTCACCTATTGGCTTATCATCTTTGAACAGCTTGTATCCAGGTTTCACAATGCCAGAAATCACGTCACAACCGACAATGGCCGGGTTGCTTGCACGAAAAATGCAACCCGGCAGGATTAATATCTTACCCGGCCTTGTTATTGTGTCAAGCTCTTTCTTTTTAGTGGCTTCTTTCTCTTCTTGGACCCATTTCTCGTATTCTTCGAGCAAATGATAGATAACATTCGCTGTCAAAACCTTGAGTTTCTTGTCCTGGGCAAGTTTCAATACTTCTTCTGAAGGATGTATGTTAAAACCTACAATTGCCCTGTTTGAAGGTTCGATATTTGCCTCTGCACTTATGACATGCTTTTTTGTTATGTTGCCGACTGTCGCTTCTCTTATTGGATGCTTGCTGAATATGTTAATCAGGGCCTCCAAGCCTCCAAGCGTGTCAGCTTTGAGGATTATCCCGTCTTTTTCTGTAAATATTTCTACTTCCTCAATCTCTTTTTCCAGCTCATTAAGCAGCATTTCTGCTTCTTCAAAGGTTTTTGCCGTTCGTATCTGCGATCCGGCAACAACTGTTTCCAGGCCGGGTGCTGCAATTTTAACCCCGGCTGCCGAGTTGACTTCTTCCACGTTCTTGAATTTCTTTTCAGTGCGCATGTCCCTGAGAGGCTCGGGCATGAGAAGCGCGCGTATTTTTGCTATCATAGGCGGCTTCGACAGCACCAAAAAATCATTCTTTGCAATCTTGCCGTCATAAATTATGCAATCTATCGCAGTTCCAAGACCCGTGACTTCCTTGACGTCAAGTATCATGCCTGCCGACTGTTCTGTCTTCTCCAGTTTGCCCTTAAGGAATTGCTGCGCAAGTCCGCTGAGAATTGCAAGCAACTCCGGTATTCCTTCTCCGGTTTTGCCGCTCAACGGGACGATTGTAACCGTCTTCTTGAAGTCCTGCACCCGGTCAAACCGTTCAGATTCAAACCCCCGGTGAGAGAGCTGGGAAACAACCTTGTAAAAACGCTCTTCAAATATTTCCTTTGTTACATCCTGCTGCCTCTGATAATTCTTCAGGAACGATTCGTCATGTGTATGCCATCCCTGTATTTTGTCTATCTTGTTAAGGGCCACAATAAAAGGCGTTTTTGTGTTCTTCAGGATCTGCATGCTTTCCTCTGTCTGCGGCATTATGCCTTCGCTGATGTCAATGACAAGCACTGCAATATCAGCAATAGATCCGCCGCGTTTACGGAGAGAAACAAAAGCCTCGTGCCCCGGGGTGTCGATAAACAGCAGGCCGGGGATAGAAATCTCGAATCCGAACATGTTCAGAATCTGCCCGCTTATTGTTTTGATGGTCTCAAGCGGAATTTCAGTCGTGCCTATTGTCTGTGTAATGCCCCCGGCCTCTTTTGCAGCTATGGCTGTCTGCCTGATGAGGTCCAGCAAAGTCGTTTTTCCATGGTCTACGTGACCAAGTACTGCAACTATCGGCTGGCGGAGCATAGTAATCACTGTAGCTGGATTTAATTGTCATAACAGTCTCAATAATTTTCATTACAACCAAGACTAATGCTTGTGAAGTATATAAGCTTCTTGTTTTTCCATCGAATTCTTCAGATGTTTATAAAGTTTCTATTAGTAGTATTTTTTGGATATGGATGCCGCTAACCCCTGAACAACAAAGAATTCACAGAAGAGTAATGGATGCAGCATCTAATGTGGCTGTCAGGCATAAACTTCCATATCAAGTTCATGTTCTCGTATCGGATCCAATAACAAACAAAAGATATGGCGCTTTTGTAGGTATCGAATATGTTGGAGAAACCAGACAGGCACAAGTTACAAGAACTTCAATTGGAGAGCTAAGAGAAGGAGCTACTCCTTCAGATATTGCAGACAATTTAATCAGGCGTAATCCCGGAACGCCTTTACTCTGTGACGAACAAACAGTCAGGGAAATTGGAGACAGTTCGTTAATCTTAGTTAGTGATGGCGGCCATTATAGGCTGACAAGCAGACCAGAAGGCGTACTTGAAATTTACCAAGAACATAAAACAGTTGAGCTGCCCACAGATAGCTTGCCGTCTGGAGTTCGTGGAAGAGCATTCTTGGAATAATCAAAGCTCTGGGAACCACAAAGAGATTTCATGCCCTGCTTCATCCGGATTGCCGGAAGCGTGGATAAGGTTGCGCACCGGCCTGTTTTCCCTGTTCGCTTCAAGTATGTTGTCTTCTCCAAAGTCGCCGCGTATTGTTCCTTTGTCAGCTGCGCTCGGGTCCGTGTAGCCCGTGATCTCGCGGGCGCGCTTTATGGCGTTCTCGCCCTTCAGGACAATAGCCACCACAGGCCCTTCGGTCATGTACTTGCGCAGTCCATGCACAATCATAAGCCCCTGTTTTCTGTAGTCCTTTATGGCATCACCGGCTTTCTCGCTCTTCTTTCCAAGCGATATCAAATATCCCTCGTCTTTCGTGTAGTGCCTGCTGATAAGCTCTTGCGATACCTTCAGCATTTTCATAGCGACAACTTTCAGTCCGCCCTGCTCGTATCGCCTGATAACTTCGCCTATAAGATTGCGCCGCACGCCGTCAGGCTTTATTATTATCAGTGTTCTTTCAATCATAATCAGAACCATTAGAACGACTGAATTTAAATACGTTTTCTTATTTTCGCGACGAAAAACCCGCCGGTTTTGTTGTGTTGTGGATATATACGGATGCATTTCTGAATTTCTTCTTTAAACCTTCTATCATCCCATTCTGTTATCCCTTTAGCATGATTTACGTTAACATTCATTTCTTCGATTCTTGAATCAGAGAATTTATCCAGCAAATGATTAACAACAGCTTCGTTCTCTTCTGGCTGAAATGTGCACGTTGAATAAACCAAGATGCCGTTTTTTTCCAGAATTTCAAAAGCATGTTCTACCAGTTTCTTCTGCTTCTTTGCCAAAATCTTTACCCTTCTGCTGTTCCAGTGCCTGAACAGCTTTTCCTTCTTGTTGACCATTCCCGAGCCGCTGCATGGAACATCAACTAAAATTTTATTGTAACTGCCTTGGATTTTCCTGCCGGATTCGTTAATTATCCTGCATTTTATGCCGAATTTCTTTGCATTATATCTCAGGCGCATTATCCTGCGTGCGTCTATGTCGTTTGCAGTTATGTCAGCCTCGTTTTCTGTGAGAAAAGAAAGAATGTGCGTTTTGGTGCCCGGGGCGGCGCACATGTCCAGTATTCTGTCGTTTTTTTCCGGTTGCAGAGCAAGGCACGGGACGAGAGAAACCGGATCGAAGACGAAATTATTTTCTTTTTCAAGGCCTTCAGGAATAAAGTACGCGTTTTCGCACCACGGAACCACTTCCATCCCCAGATATTCCTTCGACAAGACGCATTTCCTGGATCTTTCTTCGTATATTTTCTCGTCTAAACTGAGTTTTTTCAGTGTATCAAGCAGCTTTTGCGGTATTTTCATCTTTTTTATAGATTAGTGAGAAACTTAAATTCATGGATGAAATGCCCTCTGACAAACTGAAAATATTCCTTTCAGAAAAGCACTTGCTTGACCTCGCTACTGTAACACCGGAAGGCTTCCCTCACGTGACGCCCGTGTGGTTTGAGTGGAATGGCAAGAAATTCCTGATCAGCACTACTCGAGAAAGGAAGAAAGCGCGCAATTTAATGGAAAACAACAAGGCAGGATTCTCAATAGCGCCGGAAGAATTGCCTTACAAGGCCGCTGTAGGCTATGGCACTGTTGAAATTGAAGACGATCCTGAGTGGAAGCTTATACGCAAGCTTTGCCAGAAATACCTGCCGCCAGAAAAGGCAGGCGAGTATTTTGAGCGGCTGAAGCAAATGGCCGGAAACAGAATCATACTGAAGCTCACCCCGTTATGGATGACCAGCTGGGAAGGCTAAAGCCCCTTTTCTTGCTCAGAGAAGCAAAGCTTCTCTGGCATCCCAAAGAGCTCCGCTCTTTGGGGATTTAAAAAAAGAAAAGGCCCTTGGGTTCAAAAGAAAA
>JAGVVX010000033.1 GCA_018304565.1 Candidatus Aenigmatarchaeota archaeon | reverse complement strand
TGTTACCGGCACACTCCACTTCAAGATGACAAACTGGACGGACAACAACAATAACACAATAACACTCGCAAGCTGCACGCCTTCTTGCGCAACAATAAGACAAAATATCAACGCTTCAGTTAATACGAGCAAAATAAATATCACGAACAACTTTGACCCCAATTATGGCCTCGGCATGAGCCCTGCAAGAGGAAACTTCACCACATTATTCCTCAGGATGATAGTCCCGGCCGGTTCTGCTGTTTCCCAGAGCTGGTTTGCCACATACGTCTTGCTTTTTAGATCTACACCGTGATTTTGATGCGCAAAATGTGGTTGCTGATAATTCCATTACTTCTGGTCTCGTCTGCATACGCTGAATTCACCGGGACAATCAACATAACCACGCTCACAAACTCAAGCTACAGTGTTGTCACGGGCCTGTTAGGCTATACAGTAAAATATTGCGAAATTGAAAGCCAGTGCTTCGGTTACAGATGTTATAATGACTACGATAGTGAAGTAGACGACAGCGACACATCGCAGCCGTCTGGTGTATGCAACGCAACTTCCACAACATTCTGCTTCCATGACAACAAATGGCTTGCTGCAGCCACGAATGTATGCAACAGCAACGTCACGTACAGGACCTGCCTTACAAACGAGACCGGGAAATGGAGCGGCCTTAATACATGTGCTTCAGGAGAAACATGCTCGGCTGGCGCTGACAACGCTGGAAACTGTACAGCCACAACTTCAAGTTCCAGTAGCGGCTCTGGCGGTGGGGGCGGAAGCAGCAGCGATACAACATTGAAGCATTCAATAAGTCTTGTTTCCGGCATATCTGACTTTGAAGCCATGCAGGGTGGCACAATTTTAAGGGTGGCCAAGTTCAAAAACAACGGCAACATAACGCTTACAAATGTCACTATTGCACTTGACATTCCAGAAAGCTGGTACGGCACCAATCCGCCAAAATTTGCAAGCATAAACCAGGGCAAAGAAGACCAGTTCAATGTCACTTTCTTTATACCCAAAGATGCAGCGATAAAGAGCTACCAAGCAAATGCTGAAATCAAGACGCATAAAAGCAATATCAGTGCAAAGTTCTCTTTTCTCATCAGGGTCACGCCAAGCAACGAGACAGTGCAGACAACACTGATACCCAAATACAGCGAACTTGTTGCTGCCCTGCAGCTCGTGGAAGATAATATATCCTTACTCAGCTTAACCGGCATCGACGAAGGAAACATAACTTATTTCAGAAACGTTGCAGAAACAATAAGATCAAAGATCAATCAGGTTAATCTCTCGCTGGAAAGAGGCGACTATTTCACTGCAAACAGCCTTCTCAACGAAGCTGAATTGCTGCTCAACGAGCTTAGCGAAGCGATAAAAAATGTAAAGACGCCTGAAAAGCCGTTTGACTTGCTCCTGGTATCAGTAGTAGCTTTCGTGATTATTATTGTGATATTCCTCATGTACCTTTTGGTGCCTCAACGAAAGAAGAAGGTTGCTTAAAAATGAAAATTGACTTGGACAAGGAAAGCAAGAAGACTATAATCTTGACTTCAGTCTCTTTTTTTCTATTTGTTTTTCTGATTAAAGCGAGTGACATGAACTTGGACAGACTGGTGATTTTGCAGAATCAGTTCATGAAAGTTCTTTTTGGGAGCCAGCCTGAATTCCTAAGCCTGTCTTTAATACTTCAATTACTCCTTGCAATGATATTCCTTACACTGTCGCTTGCATTCCTGGCTTCCTATGGAGCAAAGAAAGACAAGTATCAGGTTGGGCTTATTGCCGCTATTATTTCTTCTATAGGCCTGATTGCAGCCATACCGACAATGCTATCGCTTTTTATTGCAGCTGCAGTCCTGGTTGCTTTTCCTTTCACAGTCAGCGCCTCGAATACTTACTATTCTGAACTAAAAAAATGGAAATTTTTTAGGATAGGCTCGAATGCAGCAGGTAAAGCCCTTCTAATCATCAATCTTATAGTTGGCTTGGGAATCCTGATTGCAATATCTCTGAATTCAGTGCACTATACTGAGATTTTCAAAGCGGATATAAGGGAAACAATAACGTCTGCCACGCTCAACACAGTGGGTATAGATTCGCCCCTCGTAAGGGAACAGGTGGAAAGAAGAACTGCGGAGCTTGTAGATAAATCGCCTTTGTTACAGTCTTACTTCAGGTGGTTGCCGGTGCTGACGCCACTTTCTTTGTGGCTTGCATTTGAATTCCTCAGAAGCCTTCTGCTTGCGAACGTTGCTGGAATATTCACGTCAATACTCCTTAGAATCCGTAAGAATTAGAAAAATCCTATTAAAGTGCTAGCTGCTCTGATTTGTTTTCCTCAATTCCAGTAGCACCATCTTCCTTGCTGCCGGTGATTATTGTGTATATTCTTAACAACTCTTCAGTGATGTGCGTTTCATCGGCCTTTCTTTCATAAATACAACGTGTCAGGTTTTGTAGTATACCTAGCACAGCCTTGTTTTCAACAAGCCTGTTACTCCCGCGGACGTTGTTAAGATACTGTGAAATGGCCGGTTGGGTAATTCCAAGAAGCTCTGCAGCTTCTGTCTGGCTCAACTTGTATTGGAATACAAGTTCCTTTGCAACAAAAGAACGGACGGAGGGCAGAATTTGCTGTATCATCATTTCCAATTTAAGTTTCATGGAGAATCAAATGAAAATAAAACTTAAAAAGAACAAATACGTACTTTTTAACGACTTTTGAGTTGCTAACGTGATTTTTTTCTTATTTCTGTGTCTCTGCCGGCTTCAAAAACATCTATCAGCCCGGATTTTTCCATGTCTTGTGCCCATGTTTCTATTTGCATCTCGTGCACATTCAGTTTTCTTGCAGCATCTCTCATTTTAATCTTCCCAGACTTCATAACCATGTCAAAAAGTTCCTCTTTTTTGCCGTGGCTAAAGGCTTCTCCAACAGCAGTTCTGAAAAGCTCTACGTCCTCTTTCAGTTCCTTTCTTGCAGGTTCTACCAGTTTCTCTTTCATTTCTTTTACCAGCCTGCTTTCTGTCTCCACGCTGCGCATTATTTCTTTGTGCTTTTCTATGAGGAAGTCTCTGTCCTTTTTTAGCCCTTTGTTTTCTTCCTGCATCTTTGTTATCACATCGGTTATTGTTTGCAGCGAATCATTTATGCGCATGAAGTTTCTGTTCATTTTCTTTTCGAGGTTTTCTATGCCCCTTTCCAGTTTTTTAACATGCTCGTCTTTAGAGGAAAACATAAAGTGAATAAAGCAAGAAACCTTTTAAACAGTTAGTCGAATTAAATTGCCTTAAGCCGGCGTCGCATAATCTGGCAAAGCCCCTTTCTCTTGTAAGAGAAAGGCCCTTGGGTTCAATCCTCAAAAGACTTGTGAAAAAGTCTTTTGGGATCCCCAGAAGACCTTTGTCTTCTGAGGAAAGAGAACAGAGGGCCTTACAAGATTAAGGCCTTCGGAAAAGTGCACCAGTCTCGAAGCGCCCTTTTGCTGAAACAAAAGCGTGCACTGAAAACGGGAGAACTGGCGGGCTTCGGCCCATGCAGGTTCAAAGCAAACCCCTTCTTTGTAAAGAAGGTCTTTGCATGTCCCAAGAAACAGAGGGCTTCGCAAATATTAGGGGTTTGGGGAAATCCTGCCGCCGGCGTTATAGTGGACGATTATGATAAGCAAAAGCGTTTTGCTGGTAGTCATAGCAACTTTGTTTACAACTGTCGCTCAGCTTATGTTTAAACTAGGTTCAGGTGCTGAAGGATTCTACTTTGGGCCGCTGCCGATAAATATCACCATAATCGCAGGCTTTCTTTCTTACGCCGTGGCCGCATTCATTTTCATACGCGCCCTAAAAGGTAGCGAGCTGTCAGTTCTTTACCCCGTATGGTCGCTAAGCTTTGTGTGGATATTCCTTGTGTCGCTGTTCATACTGAACGAATCAGTCAGCATATTCAACTGGTTCGGTATCTTGCTCATTATAACCGGCGTCTCTCTGGTCGGAAAAGGTGCAAAATATGACTGACATGTTTGCCATCGCTCTCGGGGTTGCCTCCACCGTTGCTTCTGCAATCGGCATACTCCTCCTCAAGATGGCTTCCAGATCCGGCTTCATGAAGATGGTTTTCAGCAGGCACTTCATTCTTGGGGGCGCACTGTTTCTTTTCAGCGGCTTCTTCATGATTCTGGCGCTGAAAACAGAGGAGCTGTCTCTGCTGTTCCCGGTAACGTCCCTGACTTACATCTGGGTAACGCTTCTTTCAAAAGCGTACCTGAAGGAGGACGTGAACAAATGGAAAATCTGCGGGGTCGCTCTTATAGTGCTGGGCGTCACGTCCGTTACACTGCTCTAGAAGACCGGGCTTTTCTCCATGAGATGCGTTAATTTATACAAGGAATACCACCTGTCTTTCAGACGGTGGATTCTTTTTATATACGTTTCCGCAGCAGTATTCCTATTCTACCATCCAGATAAACCTTTGGAGTCGTTTAAAAACATCCGGGCTGAATGAAAGTGAAAAGCATAATCAGGAAAATAAATAAGGCCAGGTTTCACAGGGAACTTGTAAAGTTCGAGAAGAAAGAGCAGATAGGCAAGATAACGCACATACAGCTGGAGCCGACGGCAAAGTGCAACCTGCACTGCATAACCTGCTCGAGAGACGCTGAAATCAGGAATTACACAAAGCTGAACATGTCCCTCGAAGAGCTTGACAAAGTTCTTTCCATGCTTCCTGACCTCAAGTCAATAAAGCTTGGCGGTCTTGGAGAGCCGTTGATGCATCCCGAATTAGAGCTGTTCCTGAAGAAGATTCATGACAGGGGCGTAAGAATCTGGGCGAACACGAACGGAACGCCTTTAGCCAGTCCTAGAGTAAGGGAAATTGTCCTGAAGTACGTAAATGACATGCCAGTGAGCTTTGACTCAACCAACAAGGAAATATTTGAAAAAATAAGGGTAGGCTCTAATTTCGACTTGATAAAGAACGGGACAAAGTCATTAGTAGAAGACAGGAACAGGCAAAAAGCAAACACTATCATAGGGCTCACGTTTGTAATTTCCCACATGAATATGGATGAAATGGACAGTCTTTATGACTTAATCACCGAGCTAAAACTGGACTATGCAACCATTGTTGAGGTTGAAAACTGGTCGGTTGAAGGAGAGACGGGATATAATGAGTCAAAGGATTTCGTGGCAGAAACAAGACTGCATACAGCAGAGATTACAGAAAGAATCAACAAGCTTCGGCTAAGGCTGCTGAAGCATGGCATCCTGCTCGGCCACAAAACAAGCAAAGAAAGGCTGGGAAGGTGCTACTGGCCGTTCAATTCCTTTTTCGTGAATGTGGAAGGATTTGTCATGCCCTGCAACATCAGAATGCACAAACAGTACACGTTCGGCAATATATTCCAGGCAGAAAAAATAGAGGATGTTCTCAATAATGCCGATTATATAAATTTCAGGAAAGCCCACATGAATCTTGACAAGACCAATAAGATATGCGGCACATGCCCCCGCTGAACTAAAGCCTCACTTTGTAGACGGCTGTTTCCGAGTCATATATCTTTTCAACAAAATCGACTGATTCCAGATCAACACCACCAAGCTGCTGTTCCTTTGACCCGTAGAATACGTAATCTATTCCGTATCTCAGCAGCATGTCCCTAAACTCGTCTTCATCCATTCCACCTTCATAAAAGGCAGCAACATCCGCTTTTTTCTTTTGCCTGTCAGGCCCGCCGCCTAAATATTGCGATTCAGCAGGATGGTATAAAACATATTGCCCGCTCCACGGCGGAAGGAAATAATTTGTCTCATCAGAAGCAAGGACCACGCCCTTTTGCTGCGTATTCAGGAAAAGCATTGCATCCTTGTCGCTTTTATCAAGATAGACCTGGCCTATCCACCTGTCGGCCATCTGGTAGCGGTAATTGTAAGCCAGAAAAGACGCCAGTGCAAAGATGCCTATTACGGCAACGACAATTGTTTTTCTTACGCCGAATGATTTCATCTTAGCAACAAACGGATCAAAATAAAGAGCGGCTAACATTGCTAATGGTATGTGAAGCAGATAGCCCATCCGATATTGCATCCAGAAGACGTATTTCGGGTTCAATATTGATAGTGGAAATAGAGCCAATACAGCAAGTATGATAAATTTGTGCCTTCTATCCAAACCGGATTCAAGAACCAGCCAACCCACAGCGAAAAGCGCAATAAACAACAGTTCAGAAATATCAAGGATCGCATTTGGCAGCATCAGAGAAGTGAAAGGCGAAACACCAAGGGCTTTCAGCTCAAAAATCATTATGGTAATTGCTAACACGCCTGCAATCAAAAGAAATTTCCAATTCTTTTTTGCCTGTTGCATGTTTGCGAAGAAGATTATACCGAGCAAAATAAAGTAACTGCCTAGGATACCTACAAGATGAGCACGCCACCATAAGCTATTCTGGCTGTAAAGCGTAAAGTATTCTGGATGCACGAAACGTGCGTAAATCCAAGGCGCTAGGAATATTGCTGCAACTGCATAAATTTTCCACAGTTCATTAACAGATTGTTTGAATTTGTCCTGTATCTTTCCATGCTTACCTGAAACGCTGTAAAGAAACATCAGTCCAGCGAAAGCAAAACCAAAGAAAGGATAAAAGAAAAACGTCAGTCCTAGAAATATTGTAGTATGCGTTTTTTTTCCTTTGCTAAAGAAAAGCAGGGACAGTAATGATGTTATCAATGGGACAAAATAGTAGACGCGCGATATATTGTTCAATATAGAAAACTCAAAACTGAAGCCTTCCATCAGCCTTTCGACCCCTGTTACATAACCTAGCATATAGCCAATTGGCATCAAACCAAGCGGCAGCAAAAAGAAGATGAAAGCAAGTTCATGCCTTCTTGGCATCAGCGCTTCCATCGCCTTGAAAAGCACCAAGAGGAACACAAAGAAAAGCAGGAACTTTGCAATTATGTTCATGAGCAGTGCATCTATGCCAAACAGCATGCGAATGTATCCAAGCATTAGATACGGGTACGGCGATCCCAGCGCTCCATTGAAGAATACTTTTTCTCCTTTTGACCAGGGGTTATCGAAATCCAGTTCCACTGACCGCATGACGCCTGCGACTGTCGCCTCATCAGCATCATAAGCCATGAACGTCTTGCCGGGCAATGGATAGTTTATCAGGAGAAAATAATGCACTGGTTCTATCAAAGACGCAATAAGTATTATTGCCAGCCATTTCTTTTCAATAAACTTTATCGGCTTTATTTTCATCAAGGCACCGCTGAATTAAAAGTAGAAATGGACCTTTGAGAATTCAAACTTCTTGAAATGCATATCTTCCATAACCTGCTTGGCCTCGCTAAGATGAAAACTATGTGTTATCACAGGTATTGGGTCTATTTTCCCCTCTTTCATGGCCCTGAGCGATTCTTCCCATTCGTTCTTCTGCCCTATCATCGAACTCCACGAACCTGTTATTGTTATCTCTCTTCTCAATATGCGCGAATATGCATCCTTGTCAATGGCCAGATTTTTTGCAGGGTTCCCGAGAATTACTATTTTCCCTCCTTTTGCAGCAGAAAGTATGCTTTGTGTCTGCAGTTCATCAGAACCGGAGCACTCAAAAATTATGTCGGCGCCATCTTTGTTCGTCAGATCGTTTATTGTTACTGATGCTTCTGAGTCTCTTGTGTCTATAACATGGTTCGTTCCTATTTCCTTTGCAATCCTGAACCTGTGCTCATTCCTGTCCACGCCGATAACGGTTTTTATGCCGAAGATCTTTGCCCACTGGACTGTCATGAGGCCTATGGGGCCTAAACCCATTATCACAGCCGTTTCGCATTGAGCATCCAGTTCTGCTACCTTTATGCCATGCAAAGCGACAGAAGCTGGTTCTGTCATTGCCGCATGCTCAGAAGATATGCCTTTCTGTATCCTGATCAGGTTTTCTTCCGGGCACAAAACGTATTCCGCATACCCGCCATGTGTCCTGGAACCAAGGAAGTTGTAGCTGTCGCAGAGATTTTGCTTGCCTTTTGTGCAAGGCTTGCATTTTTTGCAAGGCATCAGCGGATAAACAGCTACATGATCGTCTATATCAAAGGTGCTGACATTCTTGCCCTTATGAACAACAACGCCGCAGAATTCGTGCCCGGGTATTATAGGATAACGGTAGAAGCCGGTCTTCATGGATCTGACGACATCTGTGCTGCATATGCCCGATCTCTTAGTCTGGATAACTACCTCATGATCGCCGCATTCAGGCATCGGCATCTTCCTGTAGTTCCAGTTTCCCAGGCTTTCCAGCACAGCCGCCTGCATAACGTCCATAGAAAATAAAATTAGCGAAAATGTTTTTAAAGGCAAGAAGTATGAACCTTTCCTACTATTCCCAGAACTATTTCTTATAAGGATGAGAATCCAGCTGCGAGAAATAGTTTTCCCAGAACTCGAATGTCCATAAATCCAGCGGCGTGCCCCAGCAAATATATTTTTCTAGTTCAAAAGGCACTACTTTCTTGCCGTTTGCAATCAGCTCATTGATAGCTGTAGCCACGTAGTATTCTCCGTTTATTGTGACGCCCTTGCTGATCATTTCCTTTGCTGCCCACAAAAACAGTTCCGCGTTCTTGAACCAGAAGGTTCCTTGCACTATATGATCCTTATGTGGCTGGTCGCTGACAGGAACCTTTTCTGATATTTTTGTTATTCTTCCATCCTCAACGACAACATAACCGTAAGCATTAGGCGCAAGCCTAGCATCTGGATACTCTCTGAATGTCCATATCATGGCATCAGGCTGCTCTTCGGCAATAACTTTCTGCAGCTTCTCATCGTCGTATACGAAGCTGTAGTCGCACGAAGAAATGACCAGTTGCTTGCCTTTATCCAGCAGGTGCTCAGCCATCAGGCAAGTTCTAGCCATCCCATCAGTTATTTGGTCTATAACAACAACCTCGCAATTAGCAATATTCTTCTTTAGAACTTTGTCCAGCGCATAAGAATCAGCCTGTTCTTTCAAGATGACGAATATATTTTTTCCGGCCTTTGGCAATGCATCTGCGCACGCCAGAATCATTTCTTTGCCAAGCACTTTTATCAAAGGCTTGGGCGTCATGTAACCCAAATCTGCAAAGCGCTTGCCTCTGCCCGCAGATGGAACTAAGTTTATCAAATCATGTTCTTTTCTTTTATCCGTGTAACTAGAAATATAGTTAAAGTATTCCGACCAGAAAATGTATTCCTTAACATTCCAC
The DNA here is from genome assembly GCA_018304565.1 of Candidatus Aenigmatarchaeota archaeon. Taxonomy (GTDB): domain Archaea; phylum Aenigmatarchaeota; class Aenigmatarchaeia; order GW2011-AR5; family GW2011-AR5; genus JACPDL01. Next base: position 19,299 of record JAGVVX010000033.1, on the reverse strand, counting down.
GGCTCGCCGAAGCTTACAAACCACTTCACAGCGTAAGGCACTACTTTTTTTCCGTCAGCGATCATCTCATTGTACACGGGGCTGTCAAAGAACTTGCCATTAACGCTGTAATTTTTCCGCATCATCTCCCTGACATACTTTTTGAACATCGCCCAGGATGAGAAATAATAGCATCCTGCTGCCGTAACCTGGCTAGGCTGTACCTTTTGCTTCTCGAAGACGCCGATAACACGGTCGCCTGTAACCCCGATCCTGCCGAAATTCGCCGTATTGGGATCAGCGGGATTGAAGCCGCTAAAAACAGTCAGCACGCCGTCATAATTTCTTGCATAGGAAATGAAATCGTTAAAATCAAATTTCTGGTATGAATCGGCATGCACTATGACTATTTCTTCATCATCGTGCACAAACTCATCGGCAAAAGAAAGCGTGTCTATAATATCTTTTGTCGGCCTTTCTATTGGCACTATCGTCATGGATTTCTTGCCGGTCTTTTCCAATGCTTTATCCAGACCTTTCTGCAAATCCTGCTTCCTGCACAAGAAAACCATATTGCTGTCCTGAGGAAACATTGATGCAATATGCTCAATCATTACTCTGCCGTCTATCTCCGTCAGCGGCTTTATCTTTCCAAACTCATCAACAAAGCTTGCATCAGGTCCTGCCATCGGAACAATTATTTTCATATAGGACTGAAAAAGACCTATCTTTTTAAAGACTAAAGTTATGTCAAATTTATGCCTGAAAGAAAGGAGTTCTCTTACTCTATATGGCTTATGCCCGAAGGAAAAGATTATCAAAGGCTTGCAGCAATAACAAACAGGCTGAGCAAAGAGTATAAGTCGCCTCAAATTCGGCCGCATGTAACATTAGTAGGCGGATTTGTTGGAGATGTGGAAAAGTTTCTCTATTTAGCTGAAGGATTGGCAAGAGACATATCACCAATTAATGTAGAATTAGGTGCAATAGGAACCTTTGATGAATTTTTCAGATCTGTATTTCTGCGTGCAAAAAAATCTAATGGTCTAATGGTTGCCTATGAAACAGTAAGTAACATGATTCCAGACATTGACCCACATTTCTCTCCAAATTCTCAAACTTACCTTCCTCATCTAAGTCTTATCTATGGTAATTTTGATCCCGCAAAAAAACAAAAAATTGTCGAAAGTGTACAAATGCCACAAAGAGGTTTCAGAGCAACCGGTTTCTATTGCGTTGCCAATAACGAAAGAGACAAAGTTTGGCCCGAATTAGCTAGATTCGAATTGACCGGTTAATTATCCACCAATAAACCTCAATTTCAGCATGTAACCTAGGAACCTGGCAACGTTCTTAATCCTTGATTTCATGCCCGTTGCCCATTTCGAATAGCCGAATTTTCTCACACCGAACTTAACAGGTATGCTCAAAACCCTGTAGCCTTTTTTCTTTGCTGTGTATTGCACATAGAAATCCAACTGAAAACCAGTAGGCGGGTTCTTCATCTCATCTAAAAGGCTCCTAGGAAACATTTTTGGCTGGCCGTTTATGTCATCAAAACGCCTGAAGAAAAGTATTGCAGTAACAACATGGAAACTTTTTGTCAGCAAAGAGAATCTTCCTTGTCTGTTGCCCTTGACTAAAGTTTTTTCATCTGATTTCTTGTAAACATCGTAAGCCTTTGCAATATCTTCAGGATCACATTGCATATCGGCATGTGTCCATGCCAGAACACCGCCTTTTGCTGCCTTAAGACCTGTCATTATACCATAGCCGTAACCAATATTCTTCGCTACTATTGCGATCCTTACGAAGCTATACTCTTTGGCTATCTTCTCGAGCACTTGCTGCGAGTTGTCTGTCGAGCCATTATTGACAAGAATCAGCTCCGCGTCCATGCCTTGCAATACTTTCTCGAACCTCTCCAGCAGAAACGGCAGGTTTCGTTCTTCATTGTAGCACGGGACTATTATTGAAAGCATAGTAAGCTTAATTACAGAATGGATTTAAACGCTGAAATTTGTAAATTATTTGTAATTCTAGCACATCACAAAAACCGTTTTTGAGCAAATTTATAAAGACTATTGCATTCTGTTTGATAATGCAACCAGACCAAGTTTTGGATTTCTTGCTGAAAATGAAACCTTTAGTTATAGCTGAAAATAGAGTTTTAGTAGAACGCAGATTCACAGATCATGGTTATGCTGCTAGATTTGATGTTGAAGGGCAAGACCCAAAAGCTTATGTAACAGAAGCAGACACCCATATGAACTTTTTGTTTACTTATGTTTCAGATAAACTGCTTGGAATTCCATCGTACGGTGAAGAAAGCCTGAAAGATAGAGATGAAACAATAAAACAAAAGACTTATTCTGTTTGGGATCCTGTTGATGGTACAGGCGGTTATGTTAATGGGCTCTATGAATCATGCGGTACTTTAGGCGCAGTTATGATAAATAATGAACCAGTTGGTGCCATAGCTTATGCACCTGAAACAAGAGCATTGTCAATTGCAACAAGATGGCACGAACCAATTTATGAAATTGATGGCGTGCCACAAAAGCCTGCTGAACCTGCAGATTTTATTTACTCAGTGCATCGCACAGAAGCATGGAATCCGAAGCTTGATATATTTTTAGAATGGCTGGCCTGGAAAACTGGATTGAAGGCAGAAGTAGTTGAAGGCGGCGGTCCTGGTTCCTTTGGCGCTGCACATTTCAAATACCCTTATACAGCTTTCAGCGGCACAGTCGGTAACGGCAACTGGAAGGAATGGGATGTCGCAGCGCCGCAGTTAATTTTAGAAAGAAATGCCTGGAGAACTTCTGATATTCGTGGACAAAGACATACTTTTGGCAATCCTAGACCAAATTATGATCACGGATTTCTAGCAACAAGGCTTGATCATCTTGGAATTACTCATGAAGAATTTGTCAGATACCTTGGTCAATTTACAGAAACATATAAAGATAGAACAGACATTCCTATGCCGGTACTTGACTTGCCAGATGCAAAAGACAGCAAAGGAAAACCAATAGCATTAGATGACGATTCTACGAGAGGAACAATAATGATTACAGATAAAATATATACAGCTTTTGCACATTCAGACAGGCTTAGAGAATGGAAAGAAAAAATGTGGACTGTGGATCCAAAAGACAGGCATAAGCTACTGAAAAGAGAAATTTTTGAACCTACTTTGCTTCATTTTGGAGATTTCCCACACAGATATTTATAATTCATTCCAAGTTGGCGTGATATTTCCAGAGTTCTTCTTTTGATAGCGCCCTTTCGTTTTGTATAACCATAGCTATAATATCTCCAAATATATGCAGCGTTTGTAGATTCACGGGCAGACGTGATTAATCCTATGCGCGCATTGAATTTTCTCGCTTTTTTTGCTATTTCGACCGGCATAATGCTTTCGCCTGAACCGCTTGCAGCAATAAGCAAGTCCTTGTCTGTTATAGCTTTCTCATTTACAGAACCAACAACATGAGATTCTATGCCTAAATGTGCCAGTCTTTTGGCAAAGCACTGCAGGGACAGGAACACGCGGCCGACGGCGACGAAAAATACCTTTTCAGCATTTAGAATCTCGTCAACAAGCCTTTCGACCTCTTTTCCGTCCACACGCCCAAGGACTTCTCCTATCTCCTGGTTTATTGCATTTCTAAGAGAATGAAAATCTGACTCGCTGATTACTACATTCACTATCTCGCTATAGTCTTGCCCCTGTTCTTCGGCAACCGATGGCATTTCTTCGTTTTCGCCCATTTTATCCAGCTTCTATCCAGCATATTTAAGGATTTATTATTACCTTGAGACCTTCCTGATTTTGAACAGCGTGAAAAGCTTTCTCTATTTCATCAAGTTTGAATTTGTGCGTTATCAAATGCTTTGTCCTTATCTTTCCGCTTGCCAAGTATTCCAGTGCCTTTTTGTGATGCTTACTAGTCATTGAAAATGAGCCTCCAACAGAAATTTCTCTGTAATGCATAAAATTGCTAGGGAAAGAAACAGCATCAGGAAGGCCTTTTGCAACACCGCCAAACAGATTCACGAATCCTCCTTTCGCTGTTGCTTGTATCGCCTGTTGGTGTGCAGTTGTATCGCTGCACGCTGACATGACAACATCATATCCTTTGCCACTTGTAAGATGTAGGGCTTCTTCAAGAAAATCTTTTTCAGCATAAACATATTCATCGGCATCAAAAACACGAGCCATTTTCAATCTTTTTTCATTTTTATCTGTCACAACAACTTTTGCCGCTCCAAAAAGTTGTGCAAGATTAATAGCCATGCAGCCTATTGGACCCGTTCCTATAACAAGTACTGTTTTACCTTCTTCCATTTTTGCAAACTCCAAACCATTTACAACGCAACCTAATGGTTCAGAAAGAGCAGCTTCATCAAACGAGAGATGATCAGGAATTTCATTTATTGGCCCCCTTTGTATCATTTCTTCTGTAAGGAGCATGTATTCGCTCAGGCCTCCAGGGACTGTGGTACCAACAGACAATACGTTCTCGCAGACATTTTCCAGGCCCTTTCTGCACGCATAGCAGTTTTTGCACGGGATTTCGTTTCCCAAAGCCAGCCGGTCGCCAACTTTGAAATTGTCAACGCCTTTTCCGACCTCAGCAACCTCACCTGCAATCTCGTGGCCTAATATTGCAGGAAACTCTTTCACGCGGTCGCCATAATTGAAAAACTTCAGGTCAGAGCCGCATATGCCGCATGCCTTGACGCGCAAAAGAATGGTGCCTTCCGTGACTTTAGGCGTATCAATATCTTTTACTTTGATTATCTTTGGGGCTTCGAGAAGTGCTGCTTTCATTGTTTTATAGAAACAAACAACTCTTAAAAAGCTGAAGGCTTTCATATAGACGTTTATAGTGATTGACAAATGGCTAAAATAAATTTCGGCGTTCACCTGGGCTTTGCCGTAAATAGATGGCCTCAGCCTGATGATTGGGCCAGGCTGCTTTCAGAGGAATTAGGCTTGAAGCACGCCCAATTCTGCTCTGATTTGTTACAACCAAATTTCCCGGAAGAAGTCATAGATGAACAGGTAGGTCGCATAAATGAAAGCTGCAATGAATTTGGCATAGAGATTCTTCATACGTTCACGAGCCAGCGCTGGATGTATTCGGGCCATCCTGACAAAGAAATAAGCGATTACTGGCTGTGGTGGCTCCAGAGATTCAGTGAGATATCCGCAGACATAGGAGCAGTAAGCACTGGAAGCAGGCTTGGAATATATAGTGTTAATGACTTTGAAAAAAGGAAGGATTTAATTTTCAACAGAATAATTGATAACTGGCTAAAATGGGCAGAGTACTCGAAAAAGGCAGGTCTTGATTGTCTGACATTCGAACATATGTCCATACCCCGCGAGCTTGCAGAAACAATAACAGAAACAAGAAGAATTTTAGATGTTTTCAAGAGAAAAGATCCCGCTATTCCTATTCTGCTTTGCCTGGATACGGACCAAGGCAATGCCCATTCAGGGAATCCAAAAGACGGCGATCCTTATGAATGGATAAGGGCTTTCGGCAGGGAAGCGCCTGTTTTGCAGCTGAAGCAGAGGATAAGAGGAAATGTTTCCTCAGGAAAGCCATTCACATCTGAGTTCAACAAGGATGGAATTATAGCACCGGATAAAGTCCTTGAGGCAATAGACAGTTCAGGCGCGAGAGAAATGACTCTCTACATGGAGCCTTCTTTCAGGGAACGCTTGCCGCACGACAACAATGTCATTCGCGACCTGAAAGAATCAGTTGATTTCTGGAAAGACGTTGTTTAGGTTAATTATCCGCAACATTGTTTATAACTGCTGTCTTTAGACAGCAGTTATTACATAAACAATGTTGGGATGACACGCTCTCAGAAACCCACGACTGAAGTCGTGGGAGTATTAAGAGCATATCATTTCCATGCCTCACAGTTATCGGTGCACACGGCGTCTATTTCCATTTTATTGTCTGAAAAGAACTTTCTGTATTTTGCAATATCCTGTGGACGGTTTAGTATCTCTGGAGAAACAAGACATATCTTAAAGTGCTTCTTCAGAATGTCATAGCTTTTCCTGTCCAGCGGAAGCTTGGTCCATGTGTCTACCCATACCCATTCGGCTTTATCCTTCCAGAGCAGGCACGCCTCCGCGCTTTCCAGCTCGGAGAACCGCACGTTCATTTTCTTGAAATTCTCATTCATCAGCTTCCACATGAACGGCGGATTCACGCTCAGAAGGAAATAGTCCTTTATGCCGTATTTTTCAGCCATCTCTATGACCCTGGGCTCTATCCTCTCGACTTTCGATTCCAAGATTATGAACTTGTGGTTATAGTTGCTCAGGAAATCCTCAAGCCTTTCCCCTTCCACAAACGGATCATGATGCAATATGAGGTCCCTGCCCCAAGTTCTGATATCCACTTCCACGCCAAATTCCTCGGGCGTTTCCTTCAGGTCTTTTACTGTATTCACGCGATGCTTGATGATGATCATAGCAATAAAGTAAAAATTATGTTTATAAAACATTAATCGCCAATCTTTAATGAAGCCGGCGTGGCAGAATCTGGCAAATGCGCTAGGGTTAGCTCAAGATCTGATAAGGCTTGAGATGACGACGATCCTTGAGAGCTAGAGCGCCGTGAGTGATATGAAGTACTCTGATACTTCTTGTCGCGGATGCGCGCGCAGGTTCAAATCCTGCCGCCGGCGTCTTATAAGTAACAATAGTTTTATATAAGTACTATAGGTATTATATATATGGCTAAAACAACAATTCAGCTTGAAGAGAAAACACGAAACAAATTGAAAAGCTTAGGCACCATGAATGACACGTATGATTCACTCATAGAAAGACTTGTAGAGTTCTACGAAGAAGCCCGCAAAAGAGAATATTTTATTGAAACACAGCACAAAATAGCAAAGACGGGAAAATTCGTGGAGCTGGACTGAAATGTGGAAAGTGCTTATTGAAGAAAATGCTCTACAATTTTTAGATTCTGTTGATAAGTGCAGGCGAGAAAACATAAAGGAAACCCTTCGACTTCTAAAAATATCTCCCTATACCCGTCAAGGTGCTGGCGACAAAAAAGAAATTAAAGGCACTTCCAAAAGAGTTTTTCGTATACGTGTTGGCGATTACAGAGCTTTTTATGTTATAGAAGAAGCCAGCAAAATAGTAAAAATAACAGAGATAATGACTGCGGAAGCTGCGCATAAGAAATACGGGCAATTGGGAAGCATTGCGTTGCACATATTCACTACCATATAGTTATCAAAACATACAAACGCTTATAAGGCATGGAAGTGTTACTGTATAATAGTGACAATTATGAACAGAGAGCTAGGGCGTTTTGCTGCTTACAAACCATTGGAAATAGGGTTAAAACTGGCAGGCAAAGCAGGCGTTGCCGGAGTTGTTGTTGGCTCTGGTAAAGGTTATTTTGGCAAATTAGGAGACGGAATAACAGCGCTTCCGGATGTGGTTTCTTATGCACCTAGAATGTATCGCGATATAAAGAATCTGGCGAATTTTGGAGATGGCGTAACTAAAGCAGCACAAAGCACACAAGGAATCTGGGACGGCGTCACGAGCTTCGATGTCGACAAGACCTATAAAGCACTTGTTCAGGGCGATATGGGTGTAAGGCAACTCTACGATGTTGCAACTGGTATAGATTATAATGGCATATGGCGTGCAGTCCAGAATTTTTCTCATAATGCAGCTGATCAGCCTGCAGAAACTGCAGCCGCAGCATTAGCAGTATTGGGATTAGGTTATGCTCTTGGGCGCGGAGCAAGATTCTGGGGCACTCGCGGGCAGGGAACAATATTAGACAGAACAGAAAGAAGGCTCGGCAGCAAGGTTTGGAAGAGCTATTTTAGAAAAGCTGATAAAAAACAAGAAAAGTAATGCAATTAACTACTTCTTTGTGCTTCAAGCGTAATTCATTCGCCATGGAAACCTTTATTAACGGGTTCCAACAAAGACTATAAAGGTGAAAGAATGACTTTTCAAGTTGTCGACGTACTTTCCCAACTGACAGCAAACGCTACAGCACTTCTGCCTAACTTGTTGGCAGCCATAATCCTGCTTGTAATAGGTTTGGTTGTAGGCAAGATATTAGGAAGGGCTGTAAAAAACGTGCTTGATAAGATACGTCTGGACTACTACGTTTCAGAAACAGACAAACCTGCGGTAAGTCTTAGCAATATCTTTTCAGTTATTGCTAAATGGTGGATTTATCTTGGTTTCATAACGGTAGCAACTTCCATGGAGATATTGGGCATTCCAGCCCTGTCGCTTTGGGTTGCAGAGATCAATGCATTCATCCCGCGCGTGATAGGAGCAGCAGCAATTCTCATTGCTGGTTACGTCCTTGCTGAGTACATAAAACACCACATGAAGCAGCTTAACAATGTATGGGCTACGCTTACTGCCAAGACATTATTCTTCTTGGTGATGTACGTGGCAGTTGCATTGGCATTGCCTATACTTGGCGTATCAGCAACGCTTGTGAATAACATCTTGCTGGTAGTCATAGCTTCTGTTGGCTTGGGCATGGCAATTGCTCTTGGTCTTGGTCTGAAAGATACTGTCTCAGATCTATCAAAAAGATGGGCAAAGAAAGTGAAAGTTTAAGAGTTTTTTATTTTCCCTTGTTTATTTTTATTAAAACGATTACTGTTCGATTTCTTTTTCCGGGTTCTATGGGCTTTAATATTTTAATTTAGGAAAGATGGCTATCTGCAAAGAGCATAGCTCTTCTTGCAGAAACCGAAGGCTTCCCTTCCTTTTATGCGGTAGTAGTCTAGAGGTAGGACACGTCCCTGCCACGGACGAGATAACAGAAAGTTACGTCTAACTCGGGTTCGAATCCCGACTACCGCATCCAGCTAATATTTAAACCGGCGTCGCCAAAGTTAATCTGATATCATGTTTTTCAAAAAGAAGGAAAGAGACGATATCAGGGAAATAAAGCAGGCAATGGTAGAGCCCCCTGAAACTGATCATGAAGAATTGCCTTCGTTTATTGAAGAGCACAAGGAAGCTCCTCTTTTTGTCAAGGTAGAGAAATACAGGGACATCATAACTACTCTTAGCGAGATGAAGGGCTTTGTTGGCTCAATTAAACAATTATACGGCGTCATACACGAGGCAGAGACGGTGCGCTCGGATGCCCTGAAGATTCTCCGCAACAGCGTTGCAAGGCTGGAAAAGAACATATACGAAATGGATTCAGAGCTTTTGAGGCCCAGGGGCTTCATGGTTGAAGCAAAGGAAACAGAAACAGAGATGTCCCATATCGGAGACTCGCTTGGAGACCTGCAGCGCCAGATAGCAATGCTCAAGAAAGAGATGCAAGAGTTGTCGTAAAGCTTTTTCTGGAATTAAACAAGCACTTTGCTTCTAACTATGATGAAAAACCTTGGAAAAAGAAAGCTTATTCTATTAATATTTTTGATTAGGAAATGAGGTTAGAAGGAGAGAAACCTAAGGTTTCTTCTCCTCTTGCGAGAGTAGCCAAGCCTGGTCTAACCCTTTTCGACTCACGCGAAAAGCGTTAACGGAAAGGATTACAGAAAAAGGCGCAAGTGCTGTCTTGAGTCATGAACCAAGATGATTGTGGTACTCAAGAACTAGGCTCCTAACCTTTGGGCTATCTTGTCGGTTAGTCCGTTCGGCGGTTCGAATCCGCCCTCTCGCATCTAGGATTCGAACCTCGGTTCGTCTGCAGCTGAGCGAAGCTCGCTGAGAGCTCAGAGAAGCTTTTGCTTCTCTGCAGCAATCCGCCCTCTCGCACTTCTTAAAACAGCCCAATCACAACCCTTAAAAACCTTTCTATTATAATTACTTGTTAGTGACAAATATATGGGCGATGTAGACGAGTTCCTGGTGTTCCTGTTAGTCGGACTTTTCCTATTACTCTTCGGCTTGCTTATGGTATTCAATATTGGCGCCGTAGGGGAAGGGGAAAGAAGGACAAATACGACTATCTTTGAAACGCAGTTTGATGCAGCTTATGTGAGCAAAGTACAGGAAGCCAGCCTTGGCAGCAAGAAGCTTTACAACGGCCTGTTTTTCGGGAGCAACGAAATAACCAGGCACGTGGAAACACAAGGCGCACAGAACATGACAATAAGCTTCTCTGTTGCCAGCTCAAACAACCTTGCGCCTCTGGAGATAATGGTAAACGGCAAGAGGGTGATGCAGGGCAATTATGCTATCGGCGACTATACTGTTGATGTTCCCGGCGAAATGCTTAGTGACAAGATGAATATTCAGGTAAGGCCATGGTCTTCTTTGTGGAAGATATGGGCAGCAAATGAATACAATGTGAAAAATGTCAGACTGGAATTGAGGAGCCTTTACTTCGGCAAGAAAGAATCGGCTTTCCTATTGAGTTCAGATCAAGAATTTGACGAAGCTCGCGTAGAGTTGGTAATGGACAAGAATATAGGCAGCATGAAAGTGGAGCTGAATGACAAAGAAGTATTCTCAGGCTTTGCTAGAGATCTGCAGTCCATAAAATTGAATCAGACTGTTATCAGGCTTGGAGAAAATAAGCTGGAAATCATACCGAATAAGAATTCTAGATTCTCAGGTACAGCCCGTGTAGTCGTTTTCTCTGGAGAACCACAGAAAGCTGAGGGACAGCAAAGGACAGTAAGTTACAGGCCGTTGTCAGTCTTGGCAATGGATCCTTGATCTTTAAAGATTTAAATAGATTAACATTTAAATATATAACTATCTAAATAATTAGAGTGATTTCATGGGAACTATAACTGTAAATGTAGACGATGATGTCGAAAAAAAGTTCAGAAAGACTGCAAGTACAAAATACGGCAAAAGAAAGGGATATCTTGGCGAAGCTCTGACAGAAGCCATGCAAACATGGCTTAAAACTGAAAGCAATAATGTGAAGAAGACAATAGATCTCTTGGAAAGGGGCCATAATAGCGGTGGTCTTCTTTACAAGTCCAGAGATGAACTTCATGGAAGATAAACCCATTCTTGCTGATACAAATATTATTGTCTATGCATTTGACGCATTTGACAAAAGGAAACACGAAATCTGTAAATCTCTAGTAGAAAAGGCATTCAAAGGAGAAATAAAATTAGCTGTTTCAAATCAAGTTCTTGCAGAACTTTTCTTTGTACTGACGAAAAAATTGAAAACACCTTTTATTGTCGAAGAAGCTGAGACAATTGTTTCAGGAATTATAGATTCAGTCAACTGGGTTAAAATAAATTATAATCATGAAACTGTTAAAAAAACAACGGCTTTATCCAGAAGCAAAAAAATATCTATATGGGATTCATTGATAGTTTCAACAGCATTGGAGCACGACATCACAAAAATCTATACAGAAAATGTGAAAGACTTCAAAGAAACATCAATAACAGCAATAAACCCGTTCAATAAGTAAAACTATTTATCCAGCTTTTCCTAATTACTATCCATGCTGAAGGACATCAATGACATCAAGGATACCTATAACAAAATCCGGCAGATTGAAAACAAGCTTCACAAGGTAAAGACGCTGCATTCTTTAGGCAAACTGGACGTAAAGGAAACAAAAGATCAATTAAGATTACTGGAAAGTGAGCTAAAGATACTTGTTAACTATTTGCCTGAGACAGAAAAACATTATTACTTCTACAAGCGGCTTTACGGCCATCCAGTAAAGCCTGCCGGCAAAGTACATTAGTCTGCAAAGAGCTAATTCTAGAGTTAAGTAAACTATTTAAGTATCGATATGTATACTGTAATACGGTGATCTGATGGATACAGTAAAAGTATCTCCTAAATTTCAAGTTGTTATACCTCAGGAAATTAGAAAAGACCTCAAGTTAAAGCCTGGAGAGAAACTAGTCATTATGGAAAAAGGCGGTACGATTCATCTTATACCTGTCGGAAAAATAAAAGAACTTCGCGGTTTCATTAAGACTGTCTCTACTAAGGCTCTGAGGGATGAAAATGAACGTTTTGATTGACTCTCATGGATGGATCGAGTATTTTTCAGATGGCCCACTTGCAGCCAAATACGCGAAATACGTAGAAAGTGCTAATAACACAGAATATGTAACTCCTTCCATAATACTGTATGAAGTTTATAAAAAAATTAAATCAACTAAAGGAGAAATAGAAGCACTGAAAGCAGTTGCACATATTGTTGGCAACACAACAATAATCGCAATCGACAAGAAAACAGCATTAAACGCAGCAGATATAAGCATGAGAACTAAACTTGCAATGGCCGACGCGATCATAAAAGCAATAGCCGACGAAACAAATGCCAGAATAATTACTGGAGATGAGCATTTCAAGCAGCTTGAACATGTAGTATTTATCGAATAAATACGCTTCTAATAAATATTTCAGAAATATTTTGAACTCAGTTAACTTCATATACTTGTTAAACAAGTTATACAAATGGCAAAAACGGTTGCGATTAGAGACTTGGATGAAGAAACATTCAGAAAGTTCAGGGCGGTAGCTATAGAGGAGAGAATGAAAGTCGGCGATGCCATGACAATAGCAATGAAGAAATGGATTGAAGAGGAGAAGATGAAAAATAAACCTAACATAAAGAACCTGTTGAAAATAAAACCCATCAGAATGGGGAAGAAAAAGGTACGCTGGAGCGAAGAAATAGATGAATTTCTATACGGGTTGGGAAAATGATTTTTCTGGATTCGAGCTTTATTGTAGCATACAAAATTGAAAATGACAGCCATCACGAAAAGGCTGTTAAAATAATTAATGAAATAGTTGAGGGGAAACATGGTGAAGCTGTTATTTCTGACTACATCTTTGATGAAACGATAACAGTTGTTTTTAGGAGAAGCAACAAGTTGTCCCTTGCTATAGAGGTCGGAAATGAATTGAAGGATTCGATAGAAATTATCACAGTAGATAATTTGTCCTTTGAAAACAGCTGGAAAATTTTTAATGACCAAGATAATAAATTCAGCTTTACAGACTGCACAATTATAGACCTGATGAAAAGGAAGGATATAAAAGATATTGCAACCTTTGACGAAGATTTCAAAAAAGTGAATGGAATTAGTGTAATTGGTATTCCATAAACATTCCTAAAATCTTTTTATGGCGCTCCGAGCCATAGTTTAATTATTAGCTGAAAGACTCGGTGACGAGTCAATAACGCAGTACAAGATAATTTTGGAGGATAATTTCGTGCCTAGTTTCAAAGAAGCGAAAGATGCTTTCATGAATGGAGATCAAATAGAGTCCGGAATAATATTGAAAAGATTAGGTTATCCAGACCAAGAAATAGCTATGCTTTGGAAAAAATGGAGAGCGGAAGAAAGAAAAAAAACTGGAGAATCAAGCACTTCTCCTTCTGAGCAAGCTAAAAGGGGCTCTAATGTGCCAAATATGAGAATTAATTTAGTGCCACCACAAAAATCTCGATCGCTTTTTAGCCGATTCTTCGGAAGCGGATCATCAAGACCTTCAAAAGTTTTCTCTCGAAAACCAAATCCACGTTTTAGAGTTAATTTACTACCAGGAAACCATCTATCAAAACGTGATATTCCTACTCCTGAATCACCCCTTGAAACTAATCCTGTAGAACAAGCACAACAAGCTTTCACACGAGGCAATGATAGTGAAGCTGTAAGCATTTTGCGAACTGCTGGATATACAGAACCACAAATTGAACGTGGAATGTATAATTGGCATCAAGAAAGAGAAAGGGCTCAGGCGCCACCAGTTAGAATGGCCATGCCAATAGGTGGAGGTAGTGTCGGTGATCCAAGACCTTTGTTAACAGTTGTTTCAGCTCCACCACCAAGAATTAAGTTTAAAATAAACGGCGCAGAAAAAGAAACTTCTTATAGAGAACGATTTTCAATAGGAGCTGAAGTTAAACTAGAAGCTCCAAAAACACATCGTGACGGAAACAAATTTTACAAATTTAAAGGATGGATATTCTTTGCAGGTTATGAGAAATTTGATGAAACACCAAATAGTACTTACGAGCTTGATATTGATACTAACATAAGAGCAGTTGCTATATTTGAAGAAACGACAGGAGAGGCAGAATTTCTGAAACCACGTTCCAGTTTAATGCCTGGGTGGATGCCAAGAAAAAGCTCCACTTTCGGCGCAGGAAAAATGGAACTAAAAGCAGCAGGAAGGTTAGGCCAAAAGAATCTACCACGGGTTACAATGGCCGTGAATAGGGGTAAAGCTGAACTAAATAGTATTGGACGACTCTACGCAGAAGGTTTACTCAATGAATATCAAGACAAAATAAAGGCAGCAAAGGAAAGGCTAGTAGCCACAAGGAAAGATTATTTTGCAGCAAAAAAAAAGGCGTTAAAAAGTATTTCTGCTTATGGAAGATTTTTCCGTTACACAGTACGCCGAGGCTTTAAGATGCCTCTTGGAATGGGTGGCACAAACCAACTTCTCGAGGATGTGCTAGGGAAATATAGACGCGAAGATGAGAAAAGAGAATTGCGCGAAACTTTTGAGAGATTTTCAAACGCAGAAGCACAAATGAACAAACTTTTAACATCCGAATTGGAATCGTTAAGAGATACTATACAAAAAAGACTTGAGCCAGCGGCAGAGCAGATAGCGGCAAAACAAATTTACAGATATAAAATAGGACGAGACTTTACAGAAGCACAAGAATACATAAAAGCTGAACTTAAAGGAGAAGCAGCAGCTTTTGCTGAACAATATGCACGCACTGGTAGAGCCCGATTGCGTGGTATTGCAGGTGCGATGACACGATTATCAATGAAGAGCGGAACATTGCGTAATATTTGGTATCAGATGCTCTACAACATCTGGGATTTCATATGGGGGCCGATGATTCTCGGATTGGTCATGACATTTGTCGTGATGGCCGGATTCATTTCATTCTTCATAATACCAACATATGTGCTGAACGCCAGCTTGTTCCTTTACATAATTCCGCTTGCAGGCGCCGCAATAAACTGGGTCATGAATTTCGAGTCGAACAAGTATGCATTGGACCACCTGGATAGCATGGTTTCTGGGGCATTGATAGCCCAGGGCATCACAATATTCCTTTTCGCATTGATCGGCCAGCCGGGGCTGTATCTTGATACATTCTATTACTACATGCTGTTTGCTTTCTTGTTCATATTCTTCGGCATCTTCCAGTTCTACCAGACGGGCGGCTTTCCAATAGTTCTGAAAATGTCCGTAATAGTTCTGATCTTCGGCTGGGTGGCGCTGGGGCCCTACAAGGCTATGTACGAGGGAGCAATTAATCAGGTCCGCACGCCCGTGCTTGTCGCATGGCGCGCCGGAACGAATGCGGTGAGCGACATATCGCTGCTGGTTACCAATCCTACTGCCTGGTACGCAAAGCAGCAGACAACCAATGTGCGGCCCGAAAGGCCGATGGCTATACCCCGCGCGCTGGAAATAACAAGCATAAACCTGCTGCCGCAGGCTGTGCCGCAAGGCGCTGAGTTCGCTATGTTTCTGGTTGTCAAGAATGATGGCGACTTGCCTGCCCGCAGCATAAAAATCGAGGATGAAACCGGAGTAGAGAATGTCAAATGCAACTCGTATTGCGAATTCACTGATGGCAAAAAAGCCCAAATAACTTCACTAGATAAAAGAAACGGCGAAGCTTACCTCATGCCGGGCGAAGCGGGAAGAATTGAGATACGCGGCCTGAAAGCAAAATATGAGCAAGAAAGACGCTCTGAGTCAAGGCTTGGCGTTGTTTACATAAACCTGAGCTACGAGTACTCGACCAACTCCTCACTGCTTGTTTCAGTGATGAGCAAGAATGAATTCGCAAGGCGCTTCGCAGAAAAAGAAGACGTCTTCCGCCAGATTGTTGCAGTGGGCAAGGTATCGCCGGCGCAGCTGTCACTGAATGTCGGCCCGCAGCCTCTGGAATCC
The DNA here is from genome assembly GCA_018304565.1 of Candidatus Aenigmatarchaeota archaeon. Taxonomy (GTDB): domain Archaea; phylum Aenigmatarchaeota; class Aenigmatarchaeia; order GW2011-AR5; family GW2011-AR5; genus JACPDL01. The sequence continues at coordinate 3,382 of JAGVVX010000033.1, read as the reverse complement.
GGCAAGCGCGCGCTATTGCTTGTATCTGTTTCAAACGCCCGCGACGACGGAAGAATATTCCTTCGCCAGTTAAAGGACGCGATTATAATCCGGATGCAGAAAGTAATCGGCAGCGGCCTTGAGTGCGGCGCAGGCGGCATACCGCTTGACAAGCCAAAAGAAGTATTTACAGGGACCAAAAAAATTAATGTCGATTTCGACCCTTCGCGCGAAGAGGCATTGGTATACGTCATGCAGAACAACCAGGAGATAAGACAATATGCGCTCAGCAGCATATTTTCAATATTGTGCAGCTTCCAGCCCGTTCCTGACAGCAGTTTAGCAGCTACAGGCGTGCAGACAGGCCTGATAACAGCCGAGCTGCCGGCATATGAATTCAGGATCATCAAGGAGCAGTCCGTGCCAATAACGGGTTTCATAGGTATCGTTGCCAATCCAAGCGATACAACATGCAACCAATGCGGCGCACAAATAGGAATATTAAGTTCGTGCACAAGAAGCACATGCTACAACCAAAAACCGCCAACCGGCCAATGCTGGCTTGACACATCAAACGCACCACGTGCTGTCAGCGGCATAATTGATACAGGCTTGTGCCGCGCCTGCGCTGAAAAAACATGCCAGAGCTTCTCAACACAGACTGACTGCGAGACAGAAGCCAAAGACCGATGCAGCATACCCTGCCTATGGGAAAATATACAAGGCGTCAGTTTCAGCGGCAGATGTTTGACAAAAACAACTACACCAACAACTAGCGTGACACTAAATGCAGATCACTGCTCGAACAAGCCTGCCAGAGAAACATGCACAATAGGCGAAGGCGGCTGCAAGAGCACTAGTGAATGCAACCCTAATTATGCAGAACCTATAGGGGGTGTTGAAAACATTCATCTCGAGTGCAGGGATCCGGGAATAGGCACCAAATTATGTTGTCCGGAAAAAGACAGATTAGGAGATTCTGCTGACACACTTTGCAAAATGGAATACGAGAAGATAAAACCAAGATTATTAACACCTATAACACCCACAGGAGAAATACCACAAAGAATAATACAGCTAGCCGGTCAGATGAAACCTGCTGGCGCTGACGAGCAGATAAGGCAGGAAGGCGTTGCAAATTCATTTGAAGAACTCGTATTGAAGCTTGCTAAACAGGAAAGCGGTTACAAGCAGTGTACTGATGGAACATTGAGCTGTGTTAATGACAATTCCTATAGTACTGTTTATTGCAGTAAATGCATGGCTGTTGAGGGTTCGTGTACAGCTATTGGTGAAAGACTCAGCTGCGGTATCATGCAAATAAATATCAAGGCTTACGGCCCGACACCTTTCGGCTGCACAAGTTTTGCAGATACAAATTGTAACATTAAAGCAGGAATAACAATTCTCATAAGCAAGTATAATTCCTATAAAAATGGCCAAGCAAACAGTTGCGGATATTCTTACACAGGATGGAAAGCTGCACTAAGAGGTTACAACGGTTGGGGCTGCGGTGCTAATGCTGATAGACAGTTTGTTGAGAATGTAATAAGACAGTCAGTACCTAGCTAATCTAAGAAGTTATTATAAAATCATGGCCGTGTTTGCAGATTATTGGCTCTAACAGGTCTAAACGGCTTTTCTTTTGGTTCTTCAGGCACGTCTGTTGTTATCTCGTATCTGTGAAGCTTCACAAGGTCCGCACCTTTTACAAACCATTGCTCTTCGCCATTATATCTGTCTACATTAACCTTTTTTCTGCCTTCAAGTCTTTCTGACATCGAAGGCGAACCTCTGCTAATGAAAACTGCATAACCCTGATTCAAACCATCTTCTATATCCTTCTTGAGACGTTTTATGGATTCTGAATCATCTTCAACTGTAAATCTTACAGGCCTGCCGTAGCTAAGAGGTTTCAGGGGGTCTCCTCTGAAATCCGTCAACAAAGCTAGTTTAGTTGGATCCTGTCTATCTATTGCATACTTCGTTATCCTGAACTGTCTGTCATGTGTGGTCATGGGTTCGCTTGTTTTTTCAGCAACGTAATCCCGAGCCCTGTAAAAGCCGTGTGCCATACCTTGCTTGCCGCCTGCAAGATAGAGTGCTCCTGCAAGTGCTCCGGCCAATATGCCGTATTTTACAATGCCCCTTCCTGTTCTCCTTATAATTCCTCTTCTATCAGTTTCCGCCATGATTATTTCTCCCTATGAAAGTTAACTGGTGACCAGATATATCTTTTGCCGCCAAGAGTGTGAACGCCTGGCCTGGAATCAGCAAGCTCAACTTCTGAAATTGCTCCTTTCGCGAAATTTGCATAAGCTGTACCTTGTTTCGCCGGGTCTGAATATTCGAGCCCTGCAAAAACCCTTTCCGGCCTGCAGTCCAGTTCAACAGGCACATACTTGTCGGGGGTCTCAGGAAAGAGCCCTTCCATGATAGCTTTGTGACTTTCATCAGGTTCGCCAATGTACTTGCAAGACTCTCCCCATATGTCAGGTCTTTTCAATCCTGTTGAACCATAATAGATCTTCTTTCCGAAATCTGCAGCCCTAGGAATTGCTTCCTCTTTTGTATACGAAACCGTAGCAGGAGCAGCTTCATCGCGAACATACTTCCACGGCTTTACAGCAGTGTAAGCGCCAGCGGCAAAAATCCATGCAGCAAGCCCAAGTGCAAAATATCCTGTTGCCCCTCTTGAAGATAACCTTCTATAACCATCAGCAGTCCTGTCCCATGTTCTTCTAATGACACCCCTGTTTTCCTGTTCTTGATTTGCAGGCCCTTCTGGCTGTTGGATCACAATTCTCCTGCCGTCTGGAAGTTCTACCGGGCCCCGTTCAACCTCTGCAACAAATTGTCTTAACGCATCTTCTTCTCTTATTCGAGGTGCCTCTTCTTGGCTAAGCGCCGCTGCGCCGCGACCAATAAAATACAATCCACTGCCCAGTGCAACATTGCCGACAAGATGCGGCAGCGAGTCTACTCGCCAGTTAGTAATTGCATAATCAAAAGCAGATAGTCCTGTAACAGCGCCACCAAGGCCATAAAGTCCATAAGAGGCCCATCTGCCCAGACGTCTGCCCATTGGCTCTTCTCTATCTGGTTCATGCTGTCCTGGAGCCGGAGCTGCTGGCTGTCCAGGTTGCTCTGGCTCTTCTGGCTGTTCATGCCGTGCTTGATTGCCGTTTGCCATGCATAGACATTACAATGCAAAAGCTTTTAAATCTTACTATCGAGTAGTAACATATTAAAGCGAATTGGCCTTGAACAAAAATATCAGGTGTAAGAATGCCACCCCTTGGAACTGTACTAACCAGGCTAGCCAGCTATGCCTCTACGCGAAAGGGAATGATATCCAAAGCAGCGCAGATAACTGACAGCCTTATCAATTATGTTCGGAGCA
>JAGVVX010000063.1 GCA_018304565.1 Candidatus Aenigmatarchaeota archaeon | reverse complement strand
GCAGCTCAAAAGGGCATACCCGGCAGCAAAGAGGCATGAAAGGGGCCAGATTCCTTTATGGGAACAGGCCGGGATTCCGCGATGGGAATGGGAATACAACCTTCTTGTCGTTAGAAGCCCGCAAACCAGGATTTATGTGGAAGGGGAGCCGGAAGAGGCTAGAACAGCAGGCCGCTTCAAGGTTTTATATGGGCTGCTAGTACACGAAAGTCAAAGAACCGAAGCTGAACTGAAAGGGACGACACAGACGGCACAAACCGACAAGCAATATGCGGGCCGCCTCCAACAGCGGCTCAGGTTTTATGAAACACTTAAGGAACAAATTGCTCCTTATGCTGAGACAGGGCTGTAAAATGGGGCTCAGTCAAGCCACTCATAGCCCTTTCCTCTCTGAATTATCTTAGTTACTTTTACTTCTGCGCCTTCTATTGCATATATCGCCCTGTAATTTCCTATACGGAGCCGGTAAAACTGATGCTTTGACATCTTGCGGAGTTTCTTGATGTCGGCCTTTGGCCTTGGCTGGAATGGGTCATTCTCAAGTTCTCTTAACGCGGCTCTGATTCTGTTTTGTGCTTGTTTATCCAAGCCGCCCAGTTCTTTATCCGCTGTCTTGGACAACCTCACATCAAACCTTGGCAAGAGGAACGAACTCCTCTGTTTCCAGGATTCTTTCCATCTCGTCGTAGAATTTCTTTATCTCGCTGGCTTTGAGAAGATTTCTGAGTATGTCATCGTAAGTCTCGTCTTTGCGGCCGGTCTTCTTCAAAAGATCTCTCACTTCCTTGCTGACCGGAATCGTTGTCGTTTCCATCTGCTCACCTCTTAACTGTTATAAGTATCTTATAACAGTTATATACTTAAAGATGGTTACTGATGAAGTCGTTGTAAATCTATCTGGTGTTAAATGGGGGTGACGTCAACTATTTTCTTGACTTCTTCCACAACTTGGATTGATTTTTTTTTGCCAAGTTTTCCCAGCGTCTTGTATATGATAGATTTTTCGGCGGTAAATAGTTTGTAAGGTTTCACAAAGCTGTCAAATTCGAGTGTGCCGGATTCCATATCCTTATTTACTATTTTTATTCCATCCTTCACGTTAGGATTGGATGTTATAAGGCAGCATATTACATCTTCGCTTTTCCTGTTGAAATCCGCGTTGGAAACAACAAGAGCGGGCCTTTTTTTGTTGCCAGACAAGTCGGAAAATGGAAAAGGCACAAGCACTATGCTTCTTTGTTCAATATTTGTTCCAGCGGTCGTCATATTTGTTATCCCAGTCTTTTTTCAACACATGCTCTGATATGATCATTATGTTGTGACTCTCGCTCTGTGGTATGCTTTTAACTAATCTTTCGGGCTTTTCAATAATTATTTTTTCACCGTCTGACATCATTACAAGAGTCTCGCCTTCCTTTAGATTCATGTCATCCCTGATATCCTTGGGTATACTTATTTGGCCTTTGTCGCTTATTTTTACTGTTTTGATCTCATTCATTCTATTCACCAAAATATTCTTACTTTTAAGAATTATCTTACTAAATATTTAAAGGTATCGAAGTCAAAACTATAGTGTGAGGCGGAGGCTACTTCGCACGAACTGTAGGCGCAGTGAATGCAGATACGGTGAAAAAGTATGTAGCTGAATCGCAGGAGTACAAAGTAGAAATCAAAGCGAGGCAGAGAACTCTAATTCAGTTTTAAGACATCAACGCCAGCCGCTTTAGCGGCTGGTAGTTTACATTTTACTTATTTAAGACTCGATTGTAAAAATGTAACCTTGACCTAAGGTCAAAATGGGGTCGGAGGGATTCGAACCCCCATAGGCAGTTTTGGAGACTGCTGTACTAATTCCCCAAGCTTCCTAAACATAATAAAAAGCTCGCCAGGTTATACTACGACTTTGCGCAAATTCTTAGTTTGTCCCACATCGTAGGTGCAACCCCTATTTCCTAAAATCAAAAAGGCTTGAAAAATCACCAATGCTTTTCGATTTAATTCTAAATTGCATACCAACCGTAATATTTCCATCTTTGCGTTTATTACCTTTAACGATCCACACTTCAGTTGTTTCGATTTTATAGCTTAAAAGCATTTTCCTTATTGTGTCTAAAAATTTTTGGCCGTCGTTAATCAACTTCTCATGCTTATGTATTTTAAAGGCGAATTGAACCCTTTTATTTTCTTTCCATAAGCTACCTTCGCATTCAAAAGCTGTTTTAAGATAGTGAAATGAAAATTCTTTGTTTTGTATTATCCAGATAGGGACATCGAATTTCTTGAGGACTTTATTGCCGGTAGGTACGCCTAACATTTCAAGTATTTTGCCTATGGGTTTACAGCAAATTCTGTATTCGTATGAAGTACCGAATGTATTTGTTTCTACTTTGCGGGTTTTACCTTTTACTCCAAACTGTCTTTCTGTTGTTGTGATAATATCGTTTAGTTTGTCTGTTGTGCCGGCTGTAAAAATAAACATTTTGTTGTTGGGTGTCAAATGCCCATCAAAAGTGAGAAAAGATACTATTTTGGCTAAATCAGAATTTAACTCTAGGGGAAATTTCAAATTTAATTTTTCAATTGCTTTGTCTGCAAATTTCTGAAGTTTGTATGAATCTCTGAAATCATTTTCCAAAAAATATTGCATTTTAGATTATGTGGAGCATTATTTATAAAGGTTAATATAATGCCCCAAATTAAAAGCTATTATCAGCTTGCTGCATGCACGATGGTCATCCGCTGTAATTTTTCTAATGTTAGAATATTCCTTTAGATCGTAGGTTTGAAAAAGAATGATGTCCCGTTTGTACCATATCGCGCAGTTTTAAACGTTACAGAAGTTTTAAGTGCTATAGCATTCTATAGACTGCTATGGTAACTACAATACAGATAAGTGAAAAGCTCCAAGAGAAGCTGAAAAAGAGAAAACTTTACGACAATGAAAGTTACGAAGATATAATCTGGGACTTGCTGGAAGACAACATGGAATTTTCTGAAGAGACAAAAAAGAATATTGAAGAATATGAAAAAAACCATGAGAAATGGCTGAAAGAAGGCAAATACAAGACGCTCGAACAGATAAAGAAGGAAAAAGGTTTATGATGTATAGCATAATCTTTTCTCCCGCGTCTCAAAAACAGTTCGATAAACTTGAAAACCCGGTACAAGACCGTATAACAGCCATATTAGACAGAATACGAAACCGCCCTTATGATTTTATAAAAAGAATCGCCGGAAGCCCTTATTTTAAACTTTGTGCGGGAGATTACAGGGTAGTTCTTGATGTAAAAAACAACCAATTGCTAATCATAGTGATCGAAGTTGGCCACAGAAGAAATATTTACAAATAGTTTAATCTTTAAGCCATAGCTGGACTAAGAGAAATCATGGAGATCGGCTTTGAGAGGTATACAAAGAGCCTGCTGATTGTCCTTGCTGTCTATTTCATCCTGTTCCTGTTTACTTTCCTGCCTTTCGTTGGCAAAGCGGCTGAAATCGGGCTTCTGGGGGATTCTTTTGTCTGGCTTATTATGATCCTTAATCTGATACCTCTGGCGCTTTTCGCGTTTTATTTCCTCGGAAAGATTGATGGCAAGATTGCGAGGCTGGGCCTTATGGCAGCTGCCTTTACGGCTTCCTTTTTCTCCGTCTTCTTCGTGCTCCCGCTGCAGTTTTAAATCCGTTTTTGCATAGTGAAAATCATGGCAGCAAGGACCGCTCGCGACGGGGATGCCGGGCTGATAAGTCAAACAGCCATAGAGCTTAAAAGGGATCTTGACAGAATGGGTTACGTGGTGGAAGGACGGGCGCTTCGGAGATTGTAATCAGGATAGGGCGGTGCCATTACAATAGGATAATCAACGGCGGGACGATAGTTGAGCTTGCCGGCAGGGGAATACGCCACATGTCCGGCAATCAACATGCGCATGTTACGTGGGATATTGAAATATATCCCGGCGAGACGGTTCTTACGGTCTACGAGGTGAAATGATGGATTGCTTGTTCTGCAAGATTATAAGGGGAGAAATACCTTCGCGCAAGGTCTACGAAGACAAGGACAGTGTAGCGTTTCTTGACATAAACCCCGCAAATCCCGGGCACACGCTTGTTATGCCAAAGAAGCATGCGGAAAACATATTTGACGCGGATGATGAGCTGCTTGGCAGGGTCATAGTTGCGGCAAAAGTCATTTCAAAGAAAATAAAGGAAAGCCTGAATGCTGACGGCATTAACGTCATCCAGAACAACGGAAGACATGCGGGCCAGATTGTAAATCATATTCATTTCCACATAATTCCCAGATTTGCCAACGACACCGTCATAATTTCATATCCGAAAATAAAGATGGAAGACAAGGACTTCGAAGAAATACAGAAGAAACTGGCCGAATCTGAAAGAAAGGTCCAGAAAAACTGGGAAATGGACCTGATGTGATGTACAGAAAAAAATAAATTAACTAAAATCACTCTCTGCAAGAAATTTTCCTAATCTAACCTAGTTAAAGCTTCTCTGGTTTCGGAAACAGTCCCTGCAAAATACAGGTCTGCCTTCTTTCGGCATGAACGGAACTTCGCATTCTTGCTTGCATGTAGAGCATGTAGCCTTATGCATCTCACGTGGAGCAAAGCTTCTGCCGCCTCCGTTGCCGCCTCTAAATACCATTTCTTTTTTCACCCTTTTTGTTTCTAATACCTAAGAACTAGCATACGCTACTCCGTGGTATCCGAAAAATAGGTGCAGAAAAGGTTAAAAAGGGAGAAAATTAACAGCTAGCATGCTGAAAACGCTTCTTCTGCTTCTGGCTGTAAGTTTTGCAACTGGGTGTGTTTACGATAATAATATCATAATAACTGGCAACGGCGCTGCAGTTACTTTGAATAATAAGACGATCTTTGCAAAAGTCGCGGATTCTCCCGATGAATGGCAGAAAGGCCTGATGTACAGGGAAAGCCTTGCAGAAAACAGCGGGATGCTGTTTGTTTTTCCCGAAGAAGCAGAGCGCAGTTTCTGGATGAAGAACACAAAAATTCCTTTGGATGCCATCTTCGTCTCAGCAAACTTAACGGTTGTGAATGTCCGGACGATGGAGCCGTGTTATGAAGATCCTTGCAGAAATTATGAATCGGACGGGCTTGCAAAATACGTTCTTGAAGTCAACAAAGGCGTTGCAGAAAAGAACGGTATTGCAACAGGGAGCAAAATAACTATAGGCTGGCCTCAATAGACTTAAAAGATTTCAGATCTTATTGTCAGGGGATTTAATTGGATATTGAAGCCGCTACAAGAGAATTCTTAGCATCTCCTGAAAGTCAAAATCATATAATAGATACCCGTCAGTTTAAAGAAAGAAGACCGCTGGAAGAGGTTTTCAGGCTTGCTGATAGGATTGCTAGGGAGATAAAGGCAGGAAAAACTGGATATGCTAGGGTTCTAGATGGAAAATCTATGATAAGCTTGTTCTATGAACCTTCAACGCGTACAAGACTTTCGTTTGAAATGGCTATGACAAAGCTGGGCGGAAGCGTAGTAAGCACAGAAAACGCTGCAGAATTTTCTTCGGCTGTAAAGGGCGAGAGTTTAGAAGACACAATAAGAGTAATATGTGGCTATGAACCTGATGTTATCGTGATGCGTCACAGGGAAAATGGGGCTCCTTTGCGCGCTGCAACTGTTTCTACTGTACCTGTAATTAATGCTGGCGATGGCTCTAATCAGCATCCGACACAAGCGTTGCTTGACATTTACACTGTACAGAAAGAAATAGGAAGAATGGATTCTTTGAGAGTAGGTTTTGTTGGAGACCTGAAAAGGGGTCGAACGGTCCGGTCTCTAACATATTTGCTTAGCCATCTCGAAGGAAACAGGCTTTTTTTTGTGGCGCCTGAATCTATGAGATTGGAAGACGATATAAGAAGTTACATGAAAGAAAGAAGAGTTGAATTTGAGGAATCTGAAGATTTAGGAGAAGTTTTGCCTGAAGTGGATGTGCTATATGTTACACGTTTGCAAAAAGAAAGAGGTAGCACAGCACAAGATGGAAGCTACTATGTTTTAGACAGGAGCGGGGTAGCAAGAATGAGGCCTGGTTCAATAATCATGCATCCGCTCCCGAGAAATGAAGAAATTCATCCGGAAGTCGACTCAGATCCAAAGGCGGCATACTTCCGCCAGTCTGCGAATGGTTTGTATGTCAGAATGGCATTGTTGCATAACCTAGCTCGAGGATAAATTACTTCTTCAGGGCTGATCTTATTTCATCCCATTCGGGGAATCTGCCTTCTTTGTGCTTGGAGAAAACAAGCTTTCCGTCAACAGTGATGCCTCACCACCCTAAAGGGTGGTGCGTCCGCTTTCGTTTCGCATACCGCCCATCTACGCCTTAAAAGATGTAGCGTTGCGAAACGAAAGTAACGTCAAAGATGCCACGGTCCCTGTCAACCAGGGTCACGTCTGCTTTGAATTCCTTCTCCAGTTTTTGCTTTAGTTCTCTGGTTTAC
>JAGVVX010000007.1 GCA_018304565.1 Candidatus Aenigmatarchaeota archaeon | reverse complement strand
TTTCCAGTTTTTTCCTTTGTTCTGTTATTGACAGTACCAAACGAGCTGAATCTAAGAGTATCTTCTCGTCGCTTTCCGTAAGGTCAATGCCTACACTTTCTTTGAAGTTAGGAGAATTTGCCCTGTTGCCGTATTTCATTATCCACTCGGGCATTTCTTTCTGCTTGAGTTCAGGATAATGCAGCAAATACCACTCGCGAAGCCTCTCATTGACAAGGTTTTGTATCTTTACGATGTCTTCAAGGGAATTGCTGGCCTGAATGATTAGCCTGTCGCGATTTATGAGCGATTTCATCCTTTTCTTGGAGATTATTTCTGTAAAATTAGAGAGGAATTCCGTCAGCTCTTGGCTCTTAGCAAACCCCAGGTTTTCAGCATACTCCCGGAAGTTTTTCCTCAAGAACCTGAAGTTGTTCGGGCTTTCTGAAACATCAAAATCCTGCAATTCCAAGGACGCTGTTTCAAACTCAGCGACCGCTGTTTGTGGCTTTCTGCTAAAAAGACTGTAATGGAGCAGCTCGCCGGTCCCGGAGAACGCAAATAAGCCTATGGGCGATCTGCATAAAAACGCCTTTGGTTTCATAGGGGTAATCTAAACACGGAAGGTTTAAAAGTATGAGCTGCAATTATTTGTTGGTTGTATGGGAAGAATAAAAACAAAGGGCATAAAGCGCCTGACTTTTGGCCTCATTGAATCTTATCCTGGGAAATTCAGTGCTGACTTCGGGAAAAACAAGGAAGTTCTTGGCGAACTGACTATAATACCCCACAAAAGGGTCAGAAACAGGGTTGCCGGATACCTGACAAAGGTTGCAAAGAGGAAAAAGCTAGCCAAGCCACTTGATGAACCAGTTTTGTGAAAGTTCTATAAGGTTTTCCAGGTCCTGCTCTTCGAAATAATGGCCGCATTCCAGGATCTTCATATCCTTCTCGCATGAAAGAATATCAAACATTTTCTTGGACTGGCTTATCGGCGATACCCTGTCTTTATTCCCTTGAATGAAGAGCACCGGAGACTTTATCTTTGTTGCTATCTTCTTCATATCGAATTTCATTGCGTCCTCAAAGAATGGATATTCGAGTTTCATGTATTTCTGGCCAGCATTGAGATAATGTGTATAGCCCTTATCTTTCCAGACTGCCAGGTTGCCAATCTTTGTGTCAAAGTCTGAAAGCATTTTGAGCGTTTCCAAGAAATCTGTCACCGGTGCGGAAACAACGATGGATTTTATCCGTTTGTCGCCGGCTGCTCCGATTAATGATACAGAACCGCCGAAACTGTGGCCCATAATGCCTATTCTGCTTGCATCAACAGAAGCCAGAGAGGAGGCGTAATCTATTGCTGCCTTTGAATCGGCAACTGCATTTGTAACTGTCAGTTTTTCAAAGCTGCCCTGACTTTCACCATGGCCAGAGAAATCAAAGGCCATGGAAGCAAGACCGTTTTCTGAAAAGGCCTTCATCAGAGGCTCTTTGTTGTCCTTGCTGCTGCCCAGGCCGTGGCATATAATTACACACGGCGCTTTTTCTTTTTCTGTCCTGCAAAATATGCCGGCGAGTTTTTCCCCCCTGTTATTTACAAACTGAACTTTCTGCATCCTAAAAGGAAGGCCTTTAAAGATAAAAACCTTATTGATACATGGCATACCGTTGTTTTTAAACAATGGTTGCCTGTATAAACAAATCCACATATATGATCTGTGGTATTTCAAAGAAATACCACCACATTTTTGTGGTGGATTGTGTTTATAATCGTTACTGGTGCTTATATGGAAGAACAAATGCTTCTGCTTGTAGATGAAAAAGGGGACCTTCACAATGTTGATTTACAACAGCGACAGGAAAATACTTCTCCAGCACAGGAAGCACAGGCTTTTTGACAGGCTGTGGGACCTGGCAGGCGCAAGCCATCCATTACACCTTGGCAACAGGGACGAGACGATGCAGGAAGCGGCCAGCCGGTTCCTTCTAGGCGAATGGGGAATTGAAAGCCTGAAAGTTGAAGATATAGGCGGTTTCAATTATTTTGCTGAATACGGCGAGAAATGCGAAAACGAGCACTGCCGGTTGCTGATAGCAGAGTTTAATGGCGAACTGAAACCCAGTGAACAGCACGCTTATGGCTACAAATGGGTTTCTCTTGGCGAATTGCTGAAAGATATAATAAGAAACCAGAAAATCTACACGCCATGGCTTATTGTTTCAGTCGAGGAGCTGCTAAAGCATCCTCTTGGGAAGAAGTTGAAGTAGAAACTAATCTGCCAGCAACACGGCCGTTGGCTTTAAGGTTCAAGACAGGATAAGGTTCTATGACTAGCCTGTCCCTTGCCACGCCAACCCTCAAAAACCCGTCATAAACTTCTTGTCTTGCATCGGGTATTTCATCTGCTGAATGCACGAGCCTTTCCATCTCTGTCCAGGCGCCTAAATCTTCAATTCCTTTCATGGTAGCTCTGATAATTCTATCGTTGCACACGGTGAGACCATGCACATTATACGCGTGCCTTCTGCCTGCAACAATAACGCGCGGACAGCCTCCTTTCTTAAGAAGACGGGCAATATACGCCGTGGGCTTTTCATCCAATTCTGACTCTACGTATTCTCCATGAGTGAATGTTTTTCTTGTAACTTCTCTTCGGCTTTTCACTAGTTGGAAATACGAAACTCTTGCCCAGCGGATTCTTTCCATTAAAGAAGGCTGAGCAACAGTGTAAACGTCAAATATATGTGCAGTATAAAGCGGCTCTGCTCCGGGAGGAAGGAATGTTCCTCTGGCTCTCCGTTCAACTTCTATATGCTCTGTTTGCATCACAGTTCTATCACTGTACCTTGCTTACTTTTACCGAGTATGGCGTTCTTTATAAGGTTATTCTTCTTCCCGTTTATAATTTGCGCCCTTACCCTAAGGCTTAAAAGGCTTACCTTTTCTTTCATGCCACCGGTAACATCAACACCCAATGAACCTGAAAGTGCTTTCTTGACGCTGTAGAAATTCTTTCTTGTTATCATTCTTATGAGCCTTGCTTTCCTGCTTTTTTTCGGATCAATCGTGAAAACACCATCTACGTCTGTTGCGTGGATTATTTCCTTTGCTTTCAGTCTTTTTGCAAGATATGGCACAATCTCATCGCCAGAAAGTATTGAACATCCCTGGTGTATATCACAGGCTGGCACGCCATAAGCAACAGGAACAACGCCTGTCTTGAGAAGCTGATTTATTGCTGCCAAGGAGAATTTTTTCAGCCTGCCTTTTTCCATAACTGCGTGTCCTGAAGACTGAAAAGGAAAAGCGGGTACATCATTTTTGATAAGCTCTTTTGTAACTATCACATTCAATTGGTTCTGTAATCGCTGCGTTTCTGCAAAATCAATAAGATTTTTTTCGCTTTTGATGCCCCTATGAATTCCAGTGCGTGCAGCAATAAGGTGGCCAAAGTTGCCGGCACCATGGATTATGACAAGATTTTTCTTATTTTTTATTTTTTTGTACGCTGAGCCTATTTCCATGCATATTCTTTTCAGTGTCTTAAAATCAACCGTGGGTTTTTTTGCCGTTTTCGGCGCTATAAGCGAGCCGCCAATCTTCAAAATTATTATTGGCTTTGTCATACTCAGGATACCACCTATCTTTAGATATGGAACCAGTAAGTCACAAATATAACTGTGGTTTCCTGGTATCACAACCATCGTTTTCAGACGATGGTTGTTGATAATGATAATTTTTCAAAGCTTATTTAAGCTGACCGGAAACATCATCTAATGAAATAACAAATTCTTTTTCTCCTTGTAATTTACTTATAGTTCCTGCAGGCCCGGCTATTTTTCCCGTTACGATGTCGGTGAAACCCAGAGATTCTATATGACTAACAACTTCTCTTGAGTATTTTTCCTGCGTAATAAGCACGGTTGTAGGCCCTGTATCAATAGAATAATAGACAGGCACACTGCTTTCACGCAAATCATTTGCAGCGCGCATTAATTTTATAGTCTCGGGTTCCCATCCAATCAGTTTCCTGTCGCCGCCGCTCATTGTCGTTCCATGGAGAAGTATTGTATCCAGCTCAGCAAGCTCACCCAACTTTTTCCAATTTTTCTTGCTTACAGCATCAAAAATCTTCCAGATGTGTTTTTCTCTCAGGCTCATCCACGTCTTGAAAAAAGGCGATTTCGGTGCGTCTTTATGTGCCATTTCTGTTTTCAGGCCTATTCTTGAGTCTACAGGGACTGTTATTAGATCTACATCCTTGAACTGCTGCTTGCTATCAAGCCTTATAGCAAAAGAATCCTCGTGGTCGATGCCCGGGTAGGAAAGCCACAGCGCTACGCCGCCGGCTGCTGAGCGGCATCCAGAGCCCGAAAGAAATCTGGCGCATGTTGTAACAAATCTGCTGTTTGAAGAGTAATCGTCCCCAAGAGCGGCTTCTATCGTAGCAAGGGCAAGTGCGGCAGAAGCGGATGCGCTTGTGCCTAGTCCTTTTCCTGTTTTCTGGGCTTTCAGGATATTTTTTGAATAGACAAAGGCTTTTGTTTTTGCGCCGGTGATTTTACGAATGAAGTCAAGTGTTTGTTTTATCCTGTCGAGTTCACGACCTTCCATTTTTTTGCCGTTTACTATTGCATGGTCTTTGTCAAGTTTCTGATCAAACCTGACATAAGTAACGGTTTTTGCTGCATCGTTACACATTGAAACTGAAGGGAAAAAGGCCGTGCGGTAGTGCCAGTCAGCCATGCCATGATACTTTAGAATCCCCTGCATCGGAAAAGCTTCTACGCATGCTTCACCTTCAAGGGATTTCTTCTTTGGCACATTTGGGTATTTTTCTACATTATATCTTTTCCTGAGAAAGGCAAGAATTTTATTGTTAAGGCTTTTCATCTCTCTGGATTCTTTTTCAAAGCCTTTAGGTATTGCTGTTCTCATTTTCAATTTTCACGCCTTCTACAGCTAAATCTGTCTCCAAAGGTTCATAACCTAAGTCGCGGATTGTTTCTAGCAATATATTCTTCTTTTCGTGATAACAAAGAACCATGCCGCCGCCGCCCGCACCGCAAAGCTTGGCAGCCCCGCCCTTTTCTTTAATCGCTGAAACCATCTCATCAATCTCGGGTGTTGACACGCCGAGCTTTGCAAGTATCTGTTGATTCCTGTTTATTGTTCTTTTCATTGTTTCAAGGTCCCTGATTTTCAGTGCTTCGCGCATATCTTTTGCCAATCTGCCTATTTCATGAACGCAGTGATTTCTGAGGTTTTCTTCCAGATTTCTTACACTTTGTACTAATTCACCGGTTGTTTTTTCCGGCTGGTTTGTATAAACCAGGATGAAGTTTTCAAGTTTGTAAGGTATTTCTTCTTTAAGCGACAGAATTGTATTCGGCTTTTGAAACCATATAAGGCCACCATAGCAGCAGGCCGAATTGTCGCCTCCAGAGGGCGTGCCGTGAATAATCTTTTCAAGCTCGTAGGCGATTCGGTTTGTCTCTTCTTTCGAAACGCTTTTTCCGTATTCGGCGGCTATTGCATTTACGGCGGCTACCGAAAGAGAGGCTGAAGAGCCTAGGCCGGCGCCTGCTGGCAACTGGGACTCTATACTGATGGAAATTCCGCCGTTAATTCCTAGATTTTTCATAGCTGCCCCGATAGCGGCCTTTTTGTAGTTCTCATAGCTGTTTGCCTTTATATTAGAAAAAAGCTCAGAAAACTCTTGCTTTTGCGCGCACGCGTTCCACAACCCAACAACTTCATCTGTTGCAGCCACGACGTCTTCAAGAGACCAGGAATCGTTGTGGCCCCATCGTTTATCTTTGTATCCGACTCTATCCGACTTTTCTGCTGTAACGAATGTTCGCATTCCAACAGCTGCAAATATAGCCGGTTCTCCGTAGACAACCGCATGCTCACCTATCAAATGAACTTTCCCGGGCGCAGAAGCAACAGCCATTGTATCAAGATAAACCCAGAGTTTTTAAGGGTTTTATGGGCTTGCCCAGATTCGAACTGTTTAGCTTATATCTTGAAATCTGTACAATAAAAAGGCTATAAGTTTATATCAAATTTTATCAATCTTAATAAAATGGTTAGATTAGTCGATAGAAGCTTAATAGGAAACTATGCTGAATTATGTGGTATTCATGCAGGTGATGGTTGGCTTGCATCTAAACCAAATGAAGTCGGATACGGAACATCGAGCACCGAGAAACAATATTTCAATTACGTCAAGAAGTTATATGCGAAAGTTTTTGATTTCCATATTTTTCGTATTGTAAAAAGAGGCGATCCTTATAATGTCATTGAATTAAGAATAGCTTGTAAAAATACTTACAATCTTTTATTAAAGACTGGCTTTCCAAAAGGCCCAAAGTTAGATAAACTTAGAGTACCTAAATTTGTATTTTCAAGTAAAATATGTGGTAAAAACTTTTTACGTGGTTTAATTGATACAGATGGGACTGTATATTGGCGTGAAAGTGGTAATAGTTATTATCTGATTTTATCGTGGAACTGCACAAACAAAATTTTTGCTTACGAAATAAAGTCTCTATTAAAAATGTTAGGATTTTCTCCTACAATATATTCTTTTACCAATAAAAAACGTGATTATAAAAGAAGGGTTATATGGCGCATATCCTTGCAAAGAAAACAAGATATTCACAATTATATTGTAAATATAGGATTCAAAAATAAAAAACGGATAAAACAAGCTCTTTCAAAAAGAAAGTATTTGAAAATGTATGGGCTTGCCCAGATTCGAACTGGGGATCTCTACCATGTGAGGGTAGCGTATTCTACTAATAAAAAGTCATAGCCGCTAGACTACAAGCCCTGAAATAAGACACTTATTGTGACAATCTTTTTAAGAAACAGTTAATGTATCAGAGTTCCTATCTTTTCTCCGTTGATTAGTTTGAGTATGTTTTTCGGGTCCTTTCCGTTCATAATAACTGTCTTTATCTTGTGCTTGGTTATTGTTTCTATTGCAAGCCTGTCAAGTATGCCGTAACTTCCGGGCTTCCCGGATTGTGAAAATTTCTTCAGGTCAGCAAAGCTTAGCGTTTCTAGTTTCCTGGCGTCCTTGTGTTTACGCGGATCTTTATCGTAAATTCCGTCAACGTTTGTAAGTTTTACGAACAAATCAGCCTTTATCTTCGCCGCGCAGTAAGCTGCATTTGCATCAGTGCTCCTGCCGGGCTTTATGCCGCCTATAACGCCGGTTGTTTTTGTGCTTATTTCTTCCAACCTGTACAGGGGTTTCATATTGAGCAGCGAGGAAAGAAACCTTACATTCACTCTCAGCAGCTCAATGGCTATCCATTCCATTTCTTCTTTCCATAAAATCAGCCGGTGCCTTGTTTTTATTTGTCTTATCACTGGCAAAAGCTTTCTGAAGTAAGCTTCAACTGGTCCGTTTTCATTTATTGAAATCGATCCGCCTATTTTCAGCACTATTTTCATGGAAAATTCACCGTTTGTATTGGTTTTTTATGGAAAATGCTTTTTAATAGTTTATTGGTTACTTAGAACTGCAAGGAGCGATGAATTCAGCGCTGGTTGATCACATGAATCCACAAATTCTCGAAAAATACAAAAAAATGCAAGATAAATTTGATTTGCCGCACTTGAACGAATTGAAAAACACATTCAAAATAGAATTCCAAGAAGACGAAAAAGACGAAAAGCTTTTCGAGCAGATAAGACTTGAGATATCTGACAAACTTTTCGCATTCACCGAAAAAATAATTGAACCTATCATAGGCGGGGCTGAAACCTTTTCCGGCATTTTTGAGCAGAGCATGCTTACTGAAGCTGAAAGGGAGAAGTTATTCAGGCTTTACAAGAAGATACAAGTCCTCAAATGGGAAAACAACCTTCTCATCATGAAACCTGACGAAAGGGAGACGGCAAAGTGGATAAAGAAGACTTGGGACTTCTGGAATAATGAACTGGAAGATGAACTGCGGACTGTATGCAAAAAGCTTTCAACGAGCTGGCAGACGCTCAGATTCAAGGATGAGAAAACGACTTATCTTGGATAAGTCAGGGATTGAAGAAAAAATATCAATATTCTAAACAGTTTCTAGACTTCATCTTGACTTTATCGGATTATTTCTTTCTTCTCTTTGCCATTTTTGACACCACTTTATTTTTAATAAGTGACTAATCACTGGGTGCCATATAAATAATTTTCGTTGTTCTGCAATGGAATTTTCAATTTTTCCCAAGTTTGGATGAAATTTCTCAAAAAGCGCGGCTTTTTGGAATTCCCGAAATCCTTTGGATTCCGGGATCTCGGAGAAGCAGCTTCTCCCAAGATATTACATGGTTTCTTTGGGGTTGATCCAGACCTTTCTTTCTGAAAGAAAGGGAAGGATGGGCCGGATGAGATTTGAACTCACGACCCCCTGCTAGCCTAGTTCTGTTTGGATTCAGTTTATTATCCGAACAGGTCGTATAAGACAGGTGCTCTTTCCTCAGAAGAGATATCTTATTCTCCTTCCAACCTTACTTCTTTCTAGGAAGAGGGTAGAGGGAGATCTGCAGAGAAGCGGAGCTTCTCTGAGACCTCGGAGAACTTCGTTCTCCGCAGGAATGTAGTTTCTCCTCTTACCAGGCTAAGCTACCGGCCCGATTACTGTAGCTTCTTCTTAGGATCCTTAAGTTTTTAAGAAAGATGCTGTATACAAGTAACTATGATTACTATGCTCAAGCACGATGTTGAAGGCATACTTGAGAAAGCGGACTACAATTACTCGGAGTACAGGGGCTGCTTTGACATAATAGCCAAGAGGTCTGAAATACTGCTGCTTAAGGTCCTTGAGAACGTTGACTCGCTCCAGAAAGAGCAGGCTGCAAACATGAAGACACTTGCCTGCAGCTTGTTTGCGTCTCCCGCCGTTGTAGGGCTGCACACAAGGAAGGAGAACCTTTACGACGATATAGTCTACGACAGATTTGACATACCAACGTTCACGCCAAAGACCCTTGAGAACATACTTGTGCGTGACAACTGGCCGCTAATATACAGGTTTAAGGGCGGATTATTTGCGGAAGTGGACTCAGAAAAACTAAGAGAAGGTAGGAAGCAACTAGGTCTTAGCCAGTCGCAGCTTGCCAAGAAGGTCAAGATCACCAAAAAGAGCGTTTACGAACATGAAAAGAAGAAGATGCTGCTGCACTTGGATACAGCCAAGAGGCTGGAGAGGCTGATAGGAAAGATAACAAGCCCAATGAGCTTCTGGAAAACTGAGTTTCCAGAAGAAAAAAACAGCCCTTTGACAAGATTTGAACGGGATATTTCACAAGACCTGCAAAGAATGGGTTTTGACACGGACTTAGTCCATCAAGCGCCATTTAACATAATAGCAAAGACGCAAAAATTCCTTGTTTTCTCTGACGCAGAGGAGAACCCAAGACAGATAGAGAAGAATGAAGACTACTTGATAAAGTTTTCAGAGATCGTCGAGAAGCCGGTGCTGGTGATAACAAAGAAAAAAGTCGACATAGAGCTGCCGGTGGTCGATGAAAGGGAAATAAAGAGCATGACAAAAAGAGACATAATCAGGGCCGTCAAAGGCTGGTAAATTATAGCTGT
Organism: Candidatus Aenigmatarchaeota archaeon; assembly: GCA_018304565.1. Lineage (GTDB taxonomy): Archaea > Aenigmatarchaeota > Aenigmatarchaeia > GW2011-AR5 > GW2011-AR5 > JACPDL01. The sequence goes on along the minus strand of JAGVVX010000007.1, from coordinate 29,428 downwards.
TTCAGAACCAGCTCGCCTTCCGGAACCTGTAATCCATAAGTATCTATGAGCCTCCCGACAACTCTGCGTGTAGTTGCAACATCGCATTCTGACGGCAAGACAGGAACCTCTCTGCCGTTTGACACGGTTCTCGCATCGCCTCTCAGCCTAACGAACGCCTGATACTCTTCTAGAGAAATGATGCCTGTTACCAATCCAAGCATGGACTGACCTCTGACTGCATTCAAGGCGGCTGTATATTTCGTCCCGTCTCCATGTGGCTTGCCATGCTTGTAGAATGGTTCCTACACTCTTAAAACTTGCGGAAAAGTAACATTTTTAAGCTTTTAGGTCGTATACTTCCATGCACAGTTTGTGCAAGATGTAGAAAATGACTTGTAGAGGAGGAATTTGAGATGGTAGGACAATTTGGCGGGCAGCCGATATTCATTTTGCCGGAGGGCACCCTGCGCAGTACAGGCAAGGATGCACAGTCAAGGAACATAATGGCAGCTAAAGCAGTAGCTGAAAGCATACGGACTACATTAGGCCCTAAGGGCATGGACAAGATGCTTGTTGATTCTATAGGCGACGTGACGATAACAAACGACGGCGCCACGATTCTTAAAGAAATGGAGATAGAGCACCCGGCAGCAAAGATGATTGTTGAGGTTGCAAAGACCCAGGAAGACGAGGTAGGGGACGGTACAACGACTGCGGTTATAATTGCTGGCGAGCTTCTCAAGAAGGCAGAAGGCTTGCTGGAGCAGGAAATTCACCCGACAATGATTGTACGCGGCTACAGGCTGGCGAAACTGAAGGCGCTGGAACTGCTCAACGATATCAGCGAGACTGTAGACATCAATGACAGGGACACGCTTGAAAAGATAGCAATGACGGCGATGACGGGCAAAGGAAGCGAAACTGCAAAAGAGGGCCTGGCAAAACTTGCTTTTGAAGCGGTAAAGATTGTTTCTGACAATGAAGGGACGATAGACAAGGACAACATAAAGATAGAGAAAAAACAGGGCGGAAGCATAGACGACACGGAGCTGATAAAAGGCCTTGTAATTGACAAAGAAGTTGTCCATTCTAACATGCCCAAGAAGATTAAGAATGCAAAAATTGCACTGATCGATTGTGCACTGGAAGTAAAGGAAACTGAAACTAATGCGGAAATAAGAATAACATCACCAGACCAGCTTCAGGCATTCCTGGAACAGGAGTCAAAGATGCTGAAGGATATGGTCAAGAAAATCGCAGGGGCGAAATGCAATGTTGTTTTCTGCCAGAAAGGTATTGATGACTTGGCACAGCATTATCTGGCGAAGGACGGCATTGTTGCCGCAAGACGTGTAAAGAAAAGCGACATTGAAAAGCTTGCAAAAGCCACGGGTGCGAATATTGTCAGCAATATTGATGAGCTTTCGGAAGACGACCTGGGCTTCGCCGGGCTTGTCGAGGAACAGAAGATAGCAGGAGAAGAAATGATTTTCATAAGGGAATGCAAGGATCCGAAGGCAGTAACCATTCTGGTGCGCGGCGGGACAGAGCATGTTGTGGACGAGGCAAAGCGCGCAATGGATGACGCTGTGCTGGGTATCATAGCGGCAGTTGAAGTTGGCAAGGTCGTCTATGGCGGCGGTGCTGTTGAGATAGAACTTGCACGAAGGATGAAGGAGTATGCAGAGACGGTTGGCGGCCGCGAACAGCTGGCCATAAACGCCTATGCAGAAGCCCTGGAAATACTGCCCAGGACATTAGCTGAATCCACAGGCAAGGATCCTATAGACATACTTGTAAACCTTAGGTCACAGCACGACAAAGGGAAGCAATCCTATGGTATCGATGTCATTAACGGCGAGATAGCTGACATGAAAAAGTTTGGTGTTGTCGAGCCGCTGAAGATAAAAACGCAGGCAATAAAGTCTGCCACAGAAGCCGCAGAGATGATACTAAGAATAGATGACGTCATAACTTCAAAGTCAGGCGGCGGCATGGGCAGGGGCGGTCCGGGCATGCCGGGCGGCGAAGGCATGGAAGACATGGAGTAGGTTCTTTCTTACCAAGTGAGACAAATGCCAGTAGACTGTATTCCATTGGATAAAGCGAAAAACGGTTTTAGTGCAGTTTACAGAAGCGATGCTACGAGAGAACTTGACAGGATGTATAACTTGGATGGCACGCCTTTGGCAGACGGTCAAATAGCTAGGTTGAGTTGCTTTGGCCTTGGTTTGCCTTCTGCAGGATCAGAGGCGCTGATGCCATATTTCACCCTTATCGCCGGGAAAATAGGGTGGTTTGCTGGCGTGCCGCTAAATGAATTGCCTGAAAGACAAAAACGGTATGTCGGTGAAGCAAAAAGAGAGGGTTGGCTTCAAACCTACGAACATGAAGGCACTACCGTCATCGAACCAGCAGGGAAATTAGGGATAAGGTTTTCTAGATTTGGAAGGATTGAACGCTAATTCTTTTACAGCTTTTTCCTTTGTTTGATTATTGAAGTTGTCGTGCCTGTTTCTGAAACACCAAAAGCAGATAAATCTACACCTTCCAAAACTTCAGCTTCTTCGTACAATAAAAACCATGTATGCGGAGATTTTAACATTTTTCCTGCTTCTAAATTCCTCTCTAACTGGCACTCGGACATAAGATATTCTGCCGCCTCTTTTGCGGATGAAACAGCAACAAATGGCCTCCTCTCTACATCTAACAAAATGCCAAGGGAAACCTCATGCATAGGTTTATCTTTAGGTTTTTTACCGCCCGCATATGCGAAAAATTCTGTGCACATAAAGCCTTTTTCAGTAAGAGTTCCTGCTTCTACATCTCCTTGCGTGACCCTGTCAATTTGTGTAGCAATCATATAATCCTGATTGAAGGTTGCAACCGTATCCATGATGCGCGGAATCAATGGAATTAACCTGTGTACTATAGAATCGTGGTGAGCACGGTATCCAGCCAATGCTCTGTGTACATCGCGTTCAGAATACCGCTTAGTCATGTCTTTTACTAAAAGCAAAAGAAAATAAAAAGTCAATTTCTTTGATTTTATACAATTTTGACAATCTTTATATACCGTCTGAGATTATAATAATTAAGTTAAGATATCAAGAAAAAATGGAAGGTCTTTGAATTTTCTTTGGGAAATCTTCAGAAACCAAAGGTTTCTGAGATGCCAAAGAACCTTTGGTTCTTTGAGCATACAAAGGCCTTTCTTTTAGAAAAGAAAGGGATTTGTCATGGACGAAGAAGAGTACGAACTTGTTCCCTTGAGCCCAATAAGGCGCCTGGAAAGGAAGATGGAAGTAGTTGAAAAAAGGACTATTTCTCATGAAACTATAAGGGAAGTTCTTGAGATAATAAAGTCCAACCAGGAGCTGGTTGAGGACATCGTAAAGGTCAATTCCGAGATGATAAGCAGGGTTTCAGACCTTGCAGAGAACGTCAACATGCTTATTGTGAAGGTCAATGACTTCGTAAGCAGGATTGAAATCGCGGCATCAGAGGAAAGCGGCAAACAAACAGAAATTCCGGAAAACACTTCTGACGCAGATAAAAAGATGGACGAAAGGCTAATGAAGCTCGAAAAACGCGTCAATGCCGTGATACTTTCGAGCCTGGCGAAACAAAAAATAGCAAGGCACGCCTAAATCATATCGTTCTTGATCTCGGGAGAAGCTGCATCTCCGAATCACGGGCAGAGAAACCTATTTAGATGGCTCTTGCCAAATGAAATATATGAGTAAACTCAAAGGCCAGCATGAAGTTATTACCACATTGCTCATAACAGGCGTTCTGATAGGCGTTGTGGGTTCTATTCTCTTTTGGGGCATGCCGCTTATACAAAAAAGCAAGGATGCGTCTGTCCTTGAAAGCTCGGAAGAATTCATGAAAACGCTCAGCAGCAAAATCAAATTTATTGCCAACAACGGCGGCAGAGACCAGCTGGTTATCACAATCCCCGGAACAATAAAATTCTTGCCAAACGACCCTGCTGGTCCAAGGGTTCAACTAATAGTCGATACCCAGGGAACAATATACGCAACTGAAGCTGAAATACCGCTTGGCAGGAACGAATGCAGCAGGATAGAAGGCACCTGGGCTGTCAATGAACCAGAAGTTCTTTGCTTAACAAGCAGGGAACTAGGTACAAACAGCTATGTGACTACATACAGGCTCAATTACATCTTGCTCAGAACAGAAGGTGTTGTGTCTTACCAGATTGTCTTGACGGGTAGCGACGCGACCTCCGGCCAAGGGCACACATTGTATCTTGAAAACACTGGGACGCAGCAGACTGAAAATTTAATAAACACGGTCGTCTCAATAGATATAGTATGAAAGGCCAGAACATAATCATAGGCGAGATTCTTCTTTTTGCTATTGGAATAGCTATTGCAAATTACGTGATATTTAGCTTTCAGAAAGCCCAGGACAAAACAACTGAAATAGCCATTAAAGACAATTTCAGGGCAATCGCGAATACCGTATCTGCCGCGGCGGCGAAAGCGGTAGAAAGCGGTAACATATCTGTCAGGATACCGTTGCCGGAGAAAATGTCTGGGAGGCAGTATTCAATTTCCCTGAAAAACGACTATATTGTAGTCTCTGACCTGCTGAACAGCGAAATAAACGTGACCCAGAAACTTTTTAATATAACCCAAGAAAATTGTATTAGCGACAATGCATTTTGCGCCAAAGGGGACGTTGTTAGCACGGCCAGGATAGCTGAAATAAGAGCCAACGGAAAAAACATAGTTCTTAGAAGGCTGAGAATATCATGATGCTGAAACAGAAAGAAAGTACGGATACGGGGAAAACTAAGAAGGTAATGCTTAGAATAAAAACGGGGACCGGAACGAGAACCCTTACATTAAAAATAAAACCGGCTCAAAGGGACTACCAGACACTTAGAGCCTATGGCTCAAGTCCTCAATCTCAAGACATATTCGCCAATATTTTTCAGGGAGGAGCTGCCGTCCAAGGCGAAGGGATAAGAACAGGCATCCTAACGCCTGTTTACGGCATGCAGCCGGCAAATCAGGGACTCGCAACGGCGGCGACTGCTGCCACAATGACTGTGAGAACTGAAAACCCGGAACCTGAAGAAAAACCTGTTGGCATAAAAGTACCGGAAATTTCTGAGCACGTGGATATCATAGGTGGCGGTGAAACAACGCTCGAAGAGCTAAGGGCTCTGAACATAAAATATCCCCTTATACCAAAACAACCCAAAGAAGGCGAAAGGGTCTTTGCATATGCGCATATTTTTTTTGACCGTGCAACCAACGAAATTATTTACAATGTCATCGAACCGCCCCTGGATGCTAATCTGAAGAAACTTGTTGCTGAAGTAAAGGAATACGCCCAGCAAAAAATAGACGTGAATTTTGCTCAGGTCAGGAAAAGAGAAGCTATCGTGCGTCTGGATGAAATAGTCGAGAAGGGCATGAACTTCTTCAAGGTATTAAACAGGGAAAATAGAGAGGTGGTAAAGTACTACGTTCTGAGGGATTTTATCGGGCTCGAGATGATAGAGCCCATACTCAACGACAGGAGCCTTGAAGACATATCATGCGACGGTGCAAACATACCTCTGTATGTATATCACCGCGATCCACGATTGGGGTCCTTAAGAACCAACGTAACTTTCGACAACAAGGATGAACTTGACTTGTTCGTGAACAAGCTTGCAGAAAGATGCGACAAAGTCATATCGGTTTCGCATCCGCTGCTTGACGCATCTCTTCTCGACGGTTCCAGGGTGCAAGCAACACTTGGAAGCGACATAGCAAGGCGTGGAAGTAATTTCACCATAAGAATGTTTACTGAAAAACCGCTAACACCTGTAGACATTATAAAGTTCGGGACAGCTGACCTGCGCATAACTGCTTTTCTCTGGTTCCTTATTGAACATGCAGCTAGCGTGCTGATTTGCGGCGGAACCGCAAGCGGAAAAACATCCTTGCTCAACGTCTTGTCGATGTTCATAAAACCACAAATGAAGATCGTGAGCATCGAAGATACGCCAGAACTGCGCTTACCACACTCGCACTGGATACCTGAGGTTGCCCGCGCCGTGATATCAGAAACAGGGAAAGTGGATATGTTTGAACTTTTGAGAGAATCACTCAGGCAAAGGCCTGATTACATAATAGTCGGCGAGGTGCGAGGCAAAGAAGCCTATGTGCTATTTCAACAAATGGCCGTAGGGCATCCTGGCATGTCTACGCTACACGCAGAGAATTTCCAAAAGCTTGTTGACAGGCTCACCAATCCTCCAATAAGCCTGCCCGCAAACCTTATGCAGAATCTGGACGTCGTCATATTTATCAAGCGAATACGCCAGGAAAGGCGCTACAAAAGAAGGATAGCAAGTGTAACAGAAGTTATAGGTTACGACAGTAATACAAAACTACCCATAACAAACGAAGTTTTTGTGTGGGATCCCAAGGCAGATGTTTATGTTGTAAAGGAAAACAGCGTAATCCTGAAAAAGCTGTCTGATAGCACTAACATGTCAGAAGATTATATACAAGAGGAAATCAGGAAAAGGGTGAAAATTCTTAAGTGGATGGTAGACAAAGATATAACCGACTACAAGAAAACAGGCTATATATTCAATATTTTTTACACAGCCCCAGAGTTTCTTTTACAGAGGATTGGAAATTTATGGTGAGTTATGTATCTGTTTCGCACAAATTTTTTGGCGGGCTGAGCAGATACTTGAAAGGCTATTTTCTTGACATACAAGACGACTTGCAAATGGCAAACATACCATATACGCTTGAAGAGTACCTTTCTGTTGCTGTTTTTACAACCGCCGCCACACTGCTCATAGAAGCCGCGCTTTTCGGTTTCATATTCGGTCTCCTGAATTTTTCCATCATAGTAAACATGCTGCTTTCTTTCACCTTAGCAGCCACAGTTTCCGGGCTGCTGTTTTTCCTGTTTTATTCATATCCCATAACTAAAGCAAAAACAAGGGGGAACAAAATTAAAAAACTGCTTCCATTTGCAGTTGCCTATCTGGCTGCCATGTCAAGCTCCAAACTGCCGCCAATAACTATGTTCAAGACGCTTTCGCAGTTCAAGGAATACGGAACTGTTTCAGAAGAAGCCAATAACGTAGTGCAGGACGTCGAGGCTTTTGGGATGAATTTCTCTACCGCACTTAAAAGGCAGGCCAAACGGACGCCTTCCGCCGAGCTGAGAGAACTCATATGGGGGATAAACACCGTCTCGAGTTCAGGGGGCGACTTAACAAGCTATCTCAGCCAAAAAAGCAACGAATACATGAATGACTACAAAAGAAAGATAAGAAAATACAGCCAGGATCTATCGTTGTTTGTTGAAATGTATCTTACTCTGGTCATAAGCGGTGCAATATTCTTCATCGTCTTGTCATCAGTAGTATCATCTATTTCAGGGGACATAACTACAATAATAATTCAGACGTTTGTAGTTTTCATTTTGCTGCCCCTTATTTCTTTGGGATTCATAGTTCTTGTTAAATCTATCTCGCCGCTGGAATAATGGATTTGCTGGCTTTTTAGCCAGAAAATAAATAATTTATAGAGTGCTCGGATGAAAAAAGAAAAATTCATACTGTTGGTCTCCGCCATCTTATTCGTAGCTATCGTTATTTTTGCCTTGCTTTTCTCAAAAGAAGTCTTCCTGACTACAAACCTCGTCTTCATAGGGGTGCTTGCGCTTATTTTGCCCTACAGTCTTTACAAGTTCTTTGAATTCAAGAAAATCAAGCAGTATGAGGACCAGCTGCCCAACTTCCTGAGAGATCTTGCGGAATCGCAGAGGGCAGGACTGACAATTCTCCAGGCTCTTCAGGCTGTTTCAAAGAACGATTATGGCCCATTAACCGGCGAGATAAAGAAAATGATGAACCAGTTAAGCTGGAACGTGCCGCTTGAAATTGTTCTCAGAGACTTCTCGAAGAGAATGGAAAAAAGCAGGATTATAGTCAGGGCATTGATGATAATAGAACAGTCCAACAAGTCCGGTGGCGACATTGACGACACCATGGATTCACTTGCAACAAACATCGAAACCATAAAGGACGTCCAGGAAGAAAAGGCTGTGCTGCTTAATCAGCAAGTTATAATGATGTATGCAATATTCTTCATCTTTCTTGGGATAAGCATAGCATTGCTCAAGTTTCTAATACCAATACTGCAGACGAACATAGGCGGTGGCGGAGATTCTTTATCAGCAATCCAAGAATTCAATCCAAACCCATGTGATTTGTGCAAGGGCAATCCAGAACCTGGTTGCATAGGATGCACTATTTTTCAAGGAACAGCCGTTGCTTTTGATTTTGGAGAAGCGGGGAAGCCAGAATCATACTATCGCTCACTGTTTTTCATAATGATACTTGTACAGGGGTTCTTTTCAGGGCTCATTGCAGGCCAGATAAGCTCGGATTCTGTGACTGCAGGAGTAAAACATAGCTTGATAATGACATTGACCGGGTTCTTTGTTTACATCCTGGTTGTTAAAACAGGACTTGCGTGAATGTTTTCTTTGGATGGTGCTAATAATGAAGAAGGGAATTGTAAACATAGAATTCATGATATCTGTCTTTGTTTTTTTGGTTACTATCAGTTTTATTCTTTTAACGTTGGCAGGAAGCCTTGCACCTCTTCACAGAGACGCGTCGCTAAACAGCTTGCGTTCTGTTGGCTATCAGCTTTCACAAGTAATTCTTTTTGATGAAGGTGATCCTAAAAATTGGGATACGATCAGTGTTAACCGCGCAGGCGTTTCAAGCGGCGAAAAATATCTAGCAAGCTCTGCAAAAATAGCCAACTTCAATGCCACGTGTGCCGCGAATTACAGCAAGCTTCTTGATATGTATTTTGGCAACAAAAGGCTCCTATTCAAGGTTAACATCACTGACTCATCAGGAAGAAACATGTTAAACTGCGGAAACGTTAACAACCCGCAATTTTCAATAAGGAGACTGGCTGTGCTGGACACGACTAGAGATATAATTGAGATAGAGGTTTCGGTGAGAGAATGAAGGGCTTCATACGCATACTTGAGGCAATAATATCATCACTTATACTCATAGCTGTGCTGCCATTTTTCCTAGTACAGCCTTCTGAATCCGAGTGGGGGAACATCGCTTTGCAAACAAACGCACTTGATACTCTGGCTGTGCTGCAGAAGACCACAAGACTTGAAACGTACGTGAAAAATAACGATGTTGCTGCATTAAACTCCGAACTCATTAGGCTTCTTCCAAAGGCGGCCGATTTCTCAGTAGAGGTAAGCGGAATACCAAACCCTGTAATACTTGTTGGGTGCGTTTGCACAAGCACGGAGATAGATGACCTGGAAAACCTGTTATGGCCGCTGAATTTTCAGTACAAGGAGAGACAAATCAGCATTAGGGTATCTAACATGACGATGAACACAGTAGATCCAAGGACGCGCGTGCTTTTTATTTTCGGCTACTTGAACCTGACTCCTTATAAAAGTATTTTGACGCAGTTCCTTGAAAGCGGAGGCACGATTTTCATGTTCACAGATCTTACAAGTTCTCAGACACAAGATGGGATACTGAATACAACGTTCGGATTGAAATGGAATGCTGTTATTAGTTCAGGAGGTTCCGCCAGCTTCTTTGTGCCCGGCGGCACAACAAAAATATCACACAAGGTTTCCAGATACTATGAAAACATATCGGGGCGGGCAGATACAGGCACATTCAGCGGCCTTGGCGACAGCAGCATCAACAGGATAGAGATTGACAACAAGACTGTCATATTCTCTAGCCAGGTCTCCCTTGTCAAGGCGAACGATTATGTATCAAAAAACGGAAAAGGGAGGACCATTTGGTTCGCTAACTATGGCTACACGCTTAACAATGATGCAGCGCAACAGCTGAAAAACTTGACAAAAGCGACTATCATGTGGGCTTCCGGAGAAAATTACAAGATGGATCCTTTCACAAAAAGGCCAGCACAAAGATTTCTCGAAGCGACACATATAGGCCAGATTGACGGCGTGGAACCTTTCGAAATCAAGCTGGTTGTATGGAGGCCTTTCTCCTAGCTTCTTTGTTTCAGGATGATTTTAAATAAACATAACAGTTCTGAAGCTAACGTGGGTAAAATGAAAAACCAGATATGCATGAAATGCGGAGAAGCTGCTTGGAAACAAAACCTCTGCAAAAATCATTTCATTGAATCACAGAATCTTTTTGATGTGAAGAACTTTTCCGTTGTTGTTTGCAGGAACTGCGGTTCTGCTTATTACGGAAAATGGGCAAAGAATTTGGAAGACGTAATAGAAACGGTTGTCAAAAACATAACCGGCGAGAAAATAAAGACATATACGTCAGTTAAATTAAAAGGAAACGCTGCGATAGTTAAGGTAACGGCTACAGGTAAAATAACTGGATTGCTAAAAAAAGAGGAGAAGATATTCGCTGTCTTGATTAAGAGGAAACTTTGTGAAGACTGCATAAAGATTTCAGGCGGCTATCACGAAGCGCTTCTTCAGATAAGAGGCGATAATGCGGATAGAATACTCGATGAAATACAAGACAACATCGAAAGTAAAGATGTTGTAAGCGCACAGAAGATTAAGAACGGCTATGATATAAAAATACTGACAAAAGGCGTTGCAAGGAAAACCGTAAGGGTGCTGGAAGGCTGCACAATAAAGAAGTCTTATAAGCATGTGACAACAAAGAAAGGCAGAATGATTTTCAGGGATTTCTATGCAATAAGGTGAGAGACATGGAAGGCGAAGAGATTCGGGTAAGGATGCCGCGCGGCGGCGAGATGCTGGGGGTAATCGACTCTATGCTTGGGTCGAATAAGTTGCGTGTACGCTGCCAAGACGACAAGATCAGAACATGCAGGATTCCCGGAAAACTGAGAAAAAGGATATGGATGCGAGAAGGTGACATAGTGATTGTCAAACCCTGGAGTATTCAAGGCGATATTAAAGGCGACGTTGTGTGGAAATACAACCCAACAGAAGCTTCCTGGCTCAGGAGGAAGAGAATACTTAGCATAGACTAATCCTGTTCCGGTGTTGGCTATGATAAAGAGAGTTGCTGTACCAAAAGACAGATTACCAATAATCATAGGAAAATCAGGCCTGGTAAAAAAAGAAATTGAAACAAAGACACAAACTCAAATAGAAGTCGACGAAGATATAACGATAAAAGGCGAGGGTGTCGGAATACTTGAAGCTGAAAACATAGTAAAAGCCATTTCAAGGGGCTTCACGCCAAAGCAAGCAATGCAACTTCTAGAAGAAGACAGGACATTATACATAATCCAGCTGCCAAAAGAAAGAAAATCTTTAATCAGGATAAGAGCAAGATTAATTGGAAAGAACGGCCAAGCGAAGAAGAATATAGAAAGGCTAACAAGAAGTGGAATAGCTGTACAGGGAAAAACAGTATCAATAATAGGAACTTATGAGAATGCAGGATACGCAATGGGAGCAATAGAAAGGCTTATGAGAGGCGACAGGCATGCTACTGTCTACAAATATCTGGAGGACTTGAATGCCAGAGATAAAATCGATTAAAAAAACCGCGGAGGATTTCGCAAAGGAGCAGAAAGAAATCTCCATAAGCGAATTCTTTGAAAAGAACAAGCATTTGCTTGGTTTTGATAATCCAACAAAGGCTCTGCTTATGACGGTCAAAGAAGCGTGCGATAACAGCCTGGACGCATGTGAGGAGGCAGGAATACTTCCTGATATAACTGTAAAATTGAAGCAAACAGGAGAAGACAAGTTCCGAGTTACAGTGCAGGATAACGGACCAGGCATAGTAAAAGAGCAGATCCCAAAAATTTTTGGGAAGCTTTTGTACGGCAGCAAATTCCACCGACTTCGTCAGAGTCGTGGTCAGCAAGGCATTGGCATTTCCGCAGTGGTCTTGTATTCACAGTTGACTACAGGCTCTCCGACAAAAGTCTGGTCCAGGACGGATGAAAAGAAAAAGGTACAATACTACGAACTGTTTATAAACACCGAAAAGAATGAACCGGAAATTGTAAAAGAACAGACGCTGGAAGATGGCTTGGAAAGAGGCGTGAAGATAGAGATAGATGTTGTCGGTCGTTACAGGAAAACCCAGAGCGTTGATGATTATCTAAAACAAACAAGCATCGCGAATCCTTTTGCAAAGATTGTTTACCAGTCGCCGGAAGGGAACAAGACAACCTTTCCAAGAAGCTTCGACCACCTGCCTAAGCCGCCAAGAGAGATGAAGATGCATCCTTACGGTATGGAATTCGGTGTTTTGCAAAGATTCTTGTCAAAAACAAATTCAAAGACACTCCAGTCTTTCCTTGTAAATGAATTCTCGTCTGTAGGCGCGCAGACATCAAAGGAAATATGCAAAACAGCAAAGCTCGATGCTGATGCAAAACCGCCTTCACTGGACAGGGCTTCCATAGAGAAACTGCTTGGAGCAATGCAGAAGGTTAAGATACAAAGACCACCGCTTGACTGCCTGTCTCCAATAGGCAACGGCGAACTTGAGAAAAGCCTGAAGAAAGAATATCCTCAGGCGGAGTTTGTAGCCATTGTCAGCAGAGAACCAGAGGTATACAGAGGAATGCCCTTCCAGATAGAAGTCGGCATACTTTACGGCAATCTGGGCAACACTGATGACCAAATAGAAATTATAAGGATCGCAAACAGGGTGCCTCTTCTTTACCAAGCCGGGGCCTGTGCAACGATAGAAGCAGTCAAGGAAACTGACTGGAAAAGATACAACTTGCAACAACCGAAGAACTCACTGCCTACAGGGCCTATGATACTGGTAATTCACATGTCTTCTGTTTGGGTACCATTTGTGTCGGAGAGTAAGGAAGCTATAGCACCCTACATTGAAATAGTAAAGGAAATACAATTAACCTTGCAGGAAGCTGGAAGAAAACTCTCCTCGTTTTTGTCCGGAAAAAGGCGCGCAGGCGAGGCGCAGCGAAGGATACAAATCTTTGAGCGTTATGCCGGGGAGGTTGCAAATGCCCTGCATATACTAACGGGAAAGGAACCGAGTGGAATAGAAAAGAAAATAGTTGGAATGGTAAAGAACAGGGATAAGATGAAGGAACTGGAAATCCAGGAACAGAAAACATCTGAAAAAGAACCCGAGACAGAAGAGGTTAAGTCAAAAGCCACAGGAAAGGCAGGAAAGAAAGAGATAGAAGAAGAGTAACAGACTTTAGATAATAGGAAACGCAGAAAAGACTTTCATACTTAACAATTAACAAAGGCGTTAGAAATGGCTGATCAAACTTCAAAAGAGACAAGGAAAAAACTTATTGCATTAGGTGACAAAATAGTCAATGACATAGAAAGAAGCGAGAATCCAAATATAGAAATTCCAATAAGAGCTTTATCGAATGTTGTATTCGACAAGAAGGCCAACCAGCTTACACTTGGCAACAAGACATCAAAAAGATACTATTTTAATGTGGCCCATGCGAAGAAATTCATGCAAACTATGATGGTAGCTTCCTTCTGCAAGTCGCTTTTAGACAACAGCATACACGCAAGCATAAGAGACATGTATTACAATTTGAAGCGCACGCTTCCCGACAGCGATGAAAATACTATTGACGAGCAAAGCGAAAGCGACCCGCTGATAGTCGATATCGAGGTATCTCTGGATATTCTGCGTGAACAGCTGCACCTCACAACTGACAGGAAGGGAATTGTTGCGGGAAACGTGGTTATACAAGACCGCGGGGATAGCATAGACTGGTCAAAGCTGGGCAGCGGCGGATGGTCAATACCAAGCACTGTTGAGGAAATAGACATAAAGAAAGTGGACGCTGATTTCGTTCTTGTAGTAGAAAAGAACGCCGGATTCGAGAGATTGCACGAGGACAAGTTCTGGCAGAAGCACAAAAGTATACTTATCGGAACGGGAGGCCAGCCATCGCGCGGAACACGTTTGCTGATACAGAGATTGCACGATGAATTCAAGCTGCCCGTTTACGTGTTTTGCGACGCTGATGCGTACGGCGTCTATATTTATTCCGTAATCAAATCCGGATCTATTTCTCTGGCTCACGTCTCTGACAGGATATCCACGCCAAGCGCTAAATTCATAGGCCTGACAATAAGTGACGTGTTCGAGTATGATCTGAAGAAAGCTACCATAAAAGCGAAAGATGTTGACATAAAGCGCGCAAAAGAAATGCTTGAATATGAATGGTTCAAAAGAAATCCAAGGTGGCAGAAAGAACTCAATCTGATGGTTGAAAAAGGAATAAAAGCCGAAATAGAGGCGTTATCACACAGAGGCCTCAAGTTCATGTCAGAAGAGTACCTGCCTGACAAGCTCAAGAAAAAGGATTTCCTGGACTAGAAAAAGTAGAACTCCGGCAGATGCCATACTTCTTTAGCACTTTTTAAATATTCCTTATGAAAACTAATAGTCATGCCTCGATAGCTCAGCAGGTAGAGCATCACGCTGTTATCTTGAAGAACGGAGTTCTTCGGGACACAGATAAATCTCAGGACAGAGACGTGAGGGTCGGCGGTTCGAGAAGCCCTTTGCACAGGATAAACGTGCAAAGCGCTTGCGGAAAGGAAGCTTCCGCAACAAGAATAGTAGGTGGTGCCTTGTTCCAAAAAGGGAAATTGCTAGTAGTCAAAAGGACAAAAGAAAGGGTACTTTGGCCTAATCTCTGGGAAATACCTGGCGGAAGGGTTGAAGGAAACGAGAGTGACGAAGAAGCACTTGTAAGGGAGTTTTTAGAGGAAACGGAACTACAAATCAGAATAATCAAGAAATACAACGAGTTTTACTACAAGTATGCCGGAAAGGATTCTGTTGAAAGCGATTTTATAATACAAGCTGACAGCTTTGCTGTAAAGATAGATCCGAACGAGCATACAGAATACAGGTGGATAACGAAAGACGAGCTTAGGAGCCTTGAAATATCCCCTGATATGAGAAAGAGTATTGAAAAGGCGTTTGAAGTTAATTAGGGATGGTAGCTCAGCATGGGAGAGCACACGATCGAAAGATGTGAAGCTGAAGTCCTACTGAGCAGGAACCGTGGAGCATAACACTTTTGTGTTACGTCGGGAATGTCGAGGGTTCAAATCCCTCCCATCCCATATTTCTTTTGCTCTTTTCAGTTTGTAAGGATTGGAAAAGCCTATTTCTTTTAACCATTTACCAACATTTTCAAGTCCGTTTAGAGGAACTTTATAAGAAATTCTTTTACTTAATTTAGATTTATAACTCCATATTTTCGCAACTCTAAAACCACGGCTTAATAGGATATTCCTTAGTTGAAAAGCTAATTCAGGGCTCGATGTTGTAATTTCTATAGAAGGGTACATATCTATGCCGGGCTTTTTAGAAACAAAAACAGAGCCATCTGTATCAACAATACCTCTTATTACTAATTTAGTCAAACTCCAGTCTTTGGTCATGACTTCTGGTATTACTACAGATTCGCTTTTATTGATTCCGTGTTTAATTTGTATTTCATTTATCAAAAAATTAACTATATTCTTAGAATTAATAACAATTCTAATGCCTCTCCCTCTTAATTTTATTTTGACTTCTTTTTTCCAAGCTATATTTATCAATCTTCTTAGATATTCATAATATTCTTTATCTGTGATAGGATTTCCAGTAAATCCTATGATATATTTGTTTTTGTTAGTGTAAATATATCCGTCTCCAATTAAAGCGCCAACGAACTCTGCAATATCTTCATTTATTTTAAGAAGAGGTGTATTTTGAGTAATCATAAACAATACTTCGATCTTGTATACATATATATATATTTCTGTTTTGTAAGATAGTAACAATGAAGAAACAAACTGGAGTGATTGTTGCAATAACTATCTTAGTTGTTGTTTTAATTTATGCGCTTTCTACTGGATCGCAAAAGAATTTAACAAATACACTTTCTTGCAACAGAGATGCGGACTGCGTAGAGTTTTGTGATAGATGTACGACTGTTGCATATGCTTCTATAGCTAAATGTGGCCCGGATAATCCAGATATTGTGTTAACATGTGTGTGCCGAAATAACGGATGCTCAGAATCCAAATAACGTTGGATGAAATCTTAATGCAGAAAAGGTCATACGGATGGGTTCCTTCTGTCAAGGTCGTTGTGAACTATTACGGGGCAGTGTGCAGCAAACAGCATTTGCGGCCCAAGGCTTGTCTTTTCTGCCTTTAATTCCTTCAAAAAATTCCCTGCCTTCGGCGGCAGCCCTTCTGCCGAGCCGAAGATGATCACAAAGTCTTCTGGAAAATCCATCTTTCTTATATCCTTTCCATCTTTATCCAAGACAAAAATCTTTTTGCTTTTCTTTTCCCAGATGAGCTTTTCAAAACTTTTCTTTGCCACAGTTATTCCTGACCTTACATTTGCCTCTTCGTTTAATTTCAGCCAAGCGCCTTTCTTCAGGGCTTCTGATATATAT
This sequence comes from Candidatus Aenigmatarchaeota archaeon, assembly GCA_018304565.1. Classification (GTDB taxonomy): domain Archaea; phylum Aenigmatarchaeota; class Aenigmatarchaeia; order GW2011-AR5; family GW2011-AR5; genus JACPDL01. Next base: position 12,983 of record JAGVVX010000007.1, on the reverse strand, counting down.
GACGCTATCGATCTCTCGTCGTGGCGCAGGCCCTTTATTTCATTACCGAAAAAACTCACTACCTTCGGTCCATTGGCTGGCCCTTCCAAAACAACATGAATTATTGTATCCTTGCGCACGTCGCCAGATATCCACAGCGCGTTTGCTATAGTTGCACAAACAGAATCAAGCTTTCCTTGTTTTGGCAGTTCATCCAGGTTTATGTCGGGGCTTGTCTTTGCCTTCCTCGCACGCATGACGAACTCTCTCATAATTAAAAAATAACGCAGATGCTTATAAAGAGGATCCACAAATCTTATTTGTGGATCCTCTTATGCTCAAAATTGCAGAGCAATTTTGGCATGCCAGAAAGCTTTGCTTTCTGAGCATACCGGAATACCACTAATAATATCACCGTCTAAAGGCTGGTGGTATTCCTTGTATAAGCATAATTATGGATACAAGAACTACCCAGCTGCAGTACAAAGTTACAAATCACAGGCAACCGGGCGATTTTATGCAGAAAAAAGTTTTCTTCAAGAATAAGCACAAAGAAAGGCTTTGCGGCATTTTGCACCTGCCTCAGAAGGTGCCGGCGCCGGCTGTAATCGTATGTCATGGATTTACAAGCAGTAAAGTGAAAAAGGAAGAATGGTGCGAGTTCTTGAGCAAAAAAGGCTTTGTCGCCTTGCGATTTGATTTTTCTGGTTGTGGAGAAAGCCAAGGCGATTTCAAAGATTTCACTGTCACGAAATGTCTAGACGACACCAGAGCAGCAGTTGAATTTCTGAAAAAGAAGAAGCTGTCCATGGGTATAGGTATGGCAGGCACCAGCCTTGGTGGAAATGTACTAATGATATATGCGGCACTGAACAAGATAGATGCTGCTGTTCCAATTGCAGCACCTTTCAGATTAGACGACACGGAAATAATGCGTGATAAAGAAGCAATGAAAAGTTGGAAAGAAACTGGTTTTAGATATTATGCTGTAAGGGCTGAAGGCTGGAAAAGGAAAAAGAAGCCGCTTAATTACAATTTCATTACTGACAGGCAGAAATATGATATGGGCAGACTATCAAAGAAAATAAAATGTCCTGTTCTTGTCATACATGGCGATAAAGATGATGTTGTGCCAGTTACTCATTCACAACTGTACTACAGAAATATCAAATCACAAAAAAAGTTAATTGTAATCAAGGGGGCAGACCACTCTATAGGCGACAAAATACAGGATCTCAATATGATTTTGAAGGAAATGAACGTGTGGTTTAGCAAATATCTCAAGGAATAAGTGACCATTTTAGCTTATATTTTAAGCTTTTCTGTTGATTAAATTACTGAGGAGTTGGGCTGGTAGAATCCAAGAGCCTAATTCTTTGCGAGTATCCTGAAGAGATGATTATGAGTAAAAAGAATAAGGAATTAGAAGAATGGGAAGATAAACCGGACTATGTAGAACCTGAACAAATAAAGGAAATTATAGACACGCAGCTGGAAGAAAGCAAGGTTGTTGCATGGAAAGGGTCTGAAAAGATTTATGAGCCTGGTTACTATGGCAAGCAGATAGGCGACAGGCTTGAACTCGCTATGGTCGAAGCCTGCCTGCTTCTTAAGCGAGGAAGAATAAGAGTGTTTTCAAGCGGGAAACAGATAAATTTCCAGGAACTATATGACCATGCGCGGAACCTGGATAGGAGGTTTCCCGAGCGCTATCGTGTTTACGAAGACCTAAGAGAGCGCGGGCTTCTAGTACGGACTGGCTTCAAGTTTGGCTGCGATTTCCGTGTCTATGAACGTGGTGTACAGCTTAAGAAAGGCCCAAAGAGTGCAAAAGAGCACACAAAATGGATAGTGTTTTGCGTGCCTGAGGACTACACACTGTCTTTCCAGGAACTTTCGCGTTCCGTAAGGCTGGCTCATAACATCCGCGCACGTATGCTCTGGGCCGTTGTTGACAACGAAGGCGATGCAACTTACTACATCATCCAGAGAATGAAGCCTTAGAGGGTGTTTTTCAATGACCACGGCCTGAAGGCAAGTGGCATCTTAAATGTTTATTGAAAATAGTTCGCCTTCCAGTTCTTTGTCTTCTTCTCCTTTTCCGCCAAAAAATCTCAATCTCACGACACTGTAGCCGTTGCTGTCGCTTCCTGTAAAAGCCTGATACAAAACGTCTTCCCCTTTCATCAGCACACCCGTTCCGGGCTCCAATAGCCTGTATGAATAACCGCGCCTTCTTGCGATATCTACTATTTCTGCCCTGCAAATAGTCTGCCTGACGTCAATAACTGTCATTTTAGCTCATATCTAACTAATTTATTTATATCTGAGAGAGGAAATACATCTGCTACGATGATTGACATCACAACCATCGTTTTCAAACGATGGTTGTGATACCAGGAAACCACTTGTAATTACTGATGGTTTAATGGTTTCCTCCAGCATCTAAAGATAGGTGGTATCCTGAGTATGAAAGTCAAAGAAATAATGGCGAAGAATGTTGTTGTTTGTTCAGTCGATGATCCCGTATCATCTGCGCTTGCCAAGATGAAAAACTACAAGATTCACCAGCTGCCTGTGCTAAACAAGAGTCAGGTGGCTGGAATGATAACACTCGAAAGTATTGTGAAAAAAGAGGTCGATCCTGCCTCAACAAAGGTTTCTACCCTCATGAACTATTGTCCTGTAATTTCCCCGGAAGCGAGTACAGAAGATGCAATAGAGCTTATACTCGGTTCAAATATGCGTGCGTTGCCGGTTTTTGATACAGAATTGCGCGGAATTTTGTCAGAGAACGATGTCATCAAGCACGTGAAGATAAACTCAGGCTTAGAAGGAAAAGAGGCTGTTGTTGTTGAGGAAAAAGATAACGTAGGAAAAGTAAAGCATATCATGTCTTACGAAAATCTTTCAAGGGTGCCTGTAGTAAACAACGGAAAATGCGTAGGCGTGGTGGGTACAATAGAACTCATAAAGATAGTCGAAGGCAAACAGAAATTTGCAGGGCGTGAAGGCAGAATGAAAGACAGGGGTTACAAAGAATCTCTGAACATAGATGAAACACTTGTAACAGCTATCATGAGGGAACCGGTGGTTCTCAAAGCCAACGCGAAGAACGAGCAAATACTGGAAAAATTAAGGCAGCATGAAGAGGTGCTGATCGAAAACGGCTCGTTAAAAATAATAACTCCCAAGGATGTGCTGCGGATGCTTGTCAAGCCAAGGAAATTTGCATATGTGCAAATAACAGGTTTAGATAAAAACGACGCAGAACACGCTGAAAAGACCCAGAAAGAAGCGGAAATCATGTTGAAAAAAATATCAAGAGCGACTGAAATACAACCGCTAAAAATTATGGTTGAGAGACATAAGAAAGAGGGCGGCAAAACAAAATATTCAGTGAGTGCCCAACTGCCTACGCAGCTAGGCACCTTCATCTCGACAAAGGCTTATGGATGGAATTATGTTACTGTCATGCAGCAATCTCTTAAAAATCTGGAAAGGGAATTCTTCAAGAAGTTTGAAAAGCAGAGAACACAAAAGAAAAGAGGAAGAATGAAAGGTTAGTTAAGGCTCATTTCTCAGCTTCTGTGAATTCTATCCTGTAATTTATCAGTTGTTCCAAAACCATTGGAAGGTGTTCTATTCCTACCCGTATCTGCTTCATTGAATCTCTGTCGCGAATAGTTACGTCCTTGCTGCTGAGAGAGCCTGTGTCTACTGTAATGCAGAAAGGCGTGCCTATTTCATCCATACGGCGATAACGGCGGCCTATCGAGCCGGAATAGTCATAAAATACGGTGAAGCCTTTCGCTTTCAGGACATCTTTTATTTTTTCAGCAAGGCCCGGCATGCCTTCTTTATTTACAAGTGGAAGTATGGCTGCATCATAAGGTGCGGCACCAAAAGGAAGCCTTAATACAGTGCGATCTTTTTCCTCGGCATAAGCTATGTCAAGCAGGGCGTAAATGTTCCTGTCTACACCAAAGGAAAGTTCCAGGACGTGTGCAAGGATTTCTTTTCCTTCTATGTTCACTGTCATGTCTTGTTTTGATATTTTTTGATGGCCGCTTAGATCATGATCGGTCCTGTAGTGGCAACCGCCTAACTCCTTAAAACCCAGATCATTTAGTTCGACCTCTATATCCCAATGGATTTTATTGTAAAAAGCCCGTTCTTCTTCAGACAGTTCTCGAAGCCTGAATTTTTCTTTTGGTATTTTCAGTATATCCAAGTAGAACTGCTGTATCTTAGCTAGATGATAGACATAGAATTTTGGCAGGTCCATCTTTTCAATAATAGCCCAACAAGATACCTCTTCAACTTTGCCTGTTTGTTTGTTGGCGGTAGGGAATAAACACAATTTGTAGTCTTTTATTTCATCAAATTCTTCATGTTCGCCAACGTTATCATGATCGAAAAAAATCTGAAGTTCTGCCTGAGTAAACTCCCGCATGCGCAGCAAAAGGTTTCTAGGTGATATCTCATTCCTGTAGGCTTTTCCTACTACAGCAAGGCCCAAAGGCAGCTGCTTTCTCAAGACTTCGAACTGCCTTTTGAAATTCACAAAAGCTTCCTGGGCTGTCTCAGGAACAAGATACGCCTTGGTTACTTTTGTTGTGCCTACATTCAGAGGAAACATCATATTTAGAGTGCCTACTTCTTCCAAAGGGCCCCGACATTTGCTGCATTTTATCCCGTGCTGCTTTATGAGCTTTTCAAGTTCTTCACTTGATACGCCCTCAAAGTTTTCCTTGAGCTCCTCTTCAAGTATATGGTCAGCCCGTTCCATGTGGCCGCATTTCTTGCATTTTACAACGGGGTCTACAAAACTTTCCAAATGCCCAGACGCGACAAAGACGCCTTCCGGCATTATTGTTGCAGGCGATATTTCATAGAAATTATCGTCAAGTGAGAGGAAATAACTGCGCCAAAGGTTTTCCCATTTCCTTTTCATTAAGGCGCCCAGATGGCCATAGTCGTAGAAACCCGACATGCCGCCGTATATTTCCGAAGAAAGCCAGAAGAAACCTTTGCGTTTTGCTATGTCTTCTATTTTCTCTGCGCTAGACATGAACTAACTTTCCCAAGAAGTTTTATAAAAAGAATCCACGGCCTGAAGATGGTGGTATTTCTGTGAAATACCACTAATAACACATGTGGATTCTTTTATACCGGAATACCACGAATAATAATACCGCCGCCTAAAGACAGGTGGTATTCCTCGTATAAATATGCTTTTTTCTTTACTTTTAAAATATGAATAAACAAGATTGATATCATGCAAGAATATACACTGACTGATGAAGGAAGGAATTATCTCAAGTATGGACTGCCTGAAATGCGTTTAATTGAATTGCTTATGTCCGGGCCTGTAGATTTCACTGAAGCAAAGGAAAAGGTAGAAAACTTCTCCATAGCTTTGCAATGGGCGAAAAAACATGGCTGGATTAAAATAGAAAACAACAAGCTTGCGCTTGTCAGAAATCCGAAAAATATACCGGAGTACGAAGCGTTAAAGAAACTTGCAGGCGGGGATCATGTAGAAAACCGTTTGCTTGATGTACTAGTACAAAGAAAACTCATAGAAAAACAGAGAGAAACGGCTGTAAAGAAAGCTGAGAAACTCGCAGGCCAAGAAGTTGCAAACCTCACTGAAGATTTAATAAAAACTAAATATTGGAAACAAGTAAAACTGAAGCCTTATAATGTCGAACTCGCGGGCACTAAAATCTATCCGGGTAAAACACACTTGCTTTCTTTCTATATACAGAAGATAAGGAACATATTCTTTGATCTTGGTTTCAAGGAAGCCAGGGGACCTTTGCTGGAATCAAGCTTCTGGAATTTCGACGCGCTTTATCAGCCGCAAGATCATCCTGCACGCGAAATGGCAGATACATTTTATATGAAAACCCCGGAATCCTGCAAATTACCGGCAGAAAACGTTGTGAATGAGGTCAGAGAAGCGCATGAAAAGGGCGGTAATACAGGCTCGTCTGGCTGGGGGTATAAATGGAACAGGGAAGTAGCGAAGAAAGCGGTAATGCGTACCCATGCGACAGCAGTTTCTGTTAGAGAACTAAGTAAGTTAAAACCACCTGCAAAAGTTTTCTGCATAGGCAGAGTTTTCAGGAATGAGACACTGGATTACAAGCATCTGCCTGAATTCACACAAGTAGAAGGTATTGTTGTCGATGAGAATGTTACTTTTCGTGATTTGCTTGGGTATCTAAAGGAGTTCTATACACGCATGGGGTTCAAAAAAATAAGATTCAGACCGGCATACTTCCCTTACACTGAAATGTCCGCAGAACCGGAAGTGTACTTTGAAGAGAAAAAAGAGTGGATAGAACTGGGCGGATCAGGTATATTCAGGCCTGAAGTTACACAACCTCTGGGGATAGATGTTCCAGTCTTGGCGTGGGGATTAGGTCTTGAAAGAACAATCGCGCTGAAGCATGGCATAAATGACGTCAGAAATTTCTACTGTAAAAATGACCTGAAACTGCTAAGGGAAATAAACATGTGGTAATTATGGCTGTAGTCGAATTTTCGCTAAAGGACTTGGATAAGCTTGCAGGAAAGAAGCTCACAAAGGAACATCTTGAAAAGATACCAATGATGGGCTGTCCGCTTGAGAAGTTGGAAAAGGATAAAGTACTCTATGAAGTATTTCCTAACAGGCCCGATATGCTTAGCACTGAAGGATTTACAAGAGCCGCAAGAACTTTCTTAGGATTTTCAAAAGGCTTGGTATCTTACAAGGCATTACCTAGCGGCATCAGGCTTCACGTAGAGAAGTCAGTTTCTAACGTGAGACCGCATATAGCGGCTGCTGTTGTCAGGAATGTAAGGCTGACTCACGATGTTATTGCTTCTCTAGTACAAGTCCAGGAAAAGATCCATGACACGATGGGCAGGAAAAGGAAGAAAGTAGCCATCGGACTTCATGACTTAGACAAGGTAAAACAGCCTTTCAGATACAAGGCTGTAATGCCTGACGAAATAAAATTCATTCCGTTGGGCAAGAAAGAAAAGATGACGCTTGGGGAGATAGAGAAAAAACATGAGAAGGGCGGATACGTTAGCATATTGAAACGCGCAAAGAGATGGCCTGTTATAGTAGACAAAAACAACGATGTCTTAAGTTTCCCTCCTGTGATAAACGGCGAACTAACGCGCGTTACTGAAAAGACGAAAAACCTGTTCATAGATATTACGGGGTTGCATGAAGGTGCAGTCAATCATGCACTGAACATTATAGTCACTTCGCTTGCAGAAAGAGGTTTCAAGATAGAGACTGTCAGTATTAACAAGAAAAAAACGCCTAATTTGAATCCAAGGAGAATACTAGTAAATTTGGATTACGTTAACAAGTTGCTTGATTTAGATCTTTCAAAGGCTGAGTTTATTGAAACAATAGCAAGAATGGGTTTTGGATTCGACGGAAAATATGTACTAGTCCCATGCTACAGGGCTGACATAATGCATGAAATTGATGTTGTCGAAGATGTGGCTATAGCTCATGGTTATGAGAAATTTGAACCACGTGTGCCAAAAGTCCCTACTATAGCACAACGCTACGACATGGAAGAATTCTCTGAATTCGCCAGCAATTTGATGAAAGGCATGGGATTCCAAGAAGCTGTTTCTATGATTCTTACAAACGAAATTGATGAATTCGAAAAGATGCTGATAAAGAAAGAGGACGCCTGCGAGACGCTAAATCCTGTTTCCGTGGAATGCACGATATGCAGGAAAAACCTGTTGCCATCATTAATGGATGTACTGGCACAGAATCTTCACAGGGAATATCCGCAGAAAATATTTGAAATAGGCTATACTGTCGTGCCTGATAAAGAATCAGAAACGGGCTCCATGGACATGCTGAAGCTGGCCGCAGTAATATCGAATTCCAAGGTAAGTTATGAGGATATCTCTTCAGTCCTTGACGCTTTGCTTAATCAACTCGGCCTGTCCTATAAATTTAATCCATTAAAGCATCCAAGCTTTATAGAAGGCCGGGCGGCGGGAATTAAAATAGGGAATGAACAGTTTGGCACTATAGGCGAAATACACCCACAGGTACTCAACAACTGGAAACTTGAGAAGCCTGTAGTTGCATTTGAGTTGGATTTGCAAAAAGTATTCTATTTGAAAAAGTGATTTATTGTTGACTATAAGACACCAATAGCATCGATCGCAGGTCATTTGTCACTTTTTCTGAAAGGTTCATGAAGATAAAATATTTTTCCCATCAAGCGTCCCTTTTTTGTGGCTTCCACTTTCTGGGTCGTATATCGCGCATTGGATTGTCTTCAAGCGGCCGCTTCTTTTTTTTCTTTGGAAATCTTTCGATATTTATCGCCTGAGAAGTAAAATCCTTCTGTACCAAGGTATGGGTATTTTGTACTCATAGCCGACTAGTTGTGCTGCAATGCTTCGCATTTTGTGTGCGGCTGGTGATTTTGGAGAGTGATTTATTACAGGCGTGCGTCTTGATAATGCCCTTTGAACACTGATATCTTCAGGAATAGTTGCCAGTATGTCTATGTTTTCAAGCATGCTTTGTATTTCAAATTTTGTCAATTCGTGCGGCTTGCCTGTTGCGCGGTTTATAACAGCGCCGATGATTTTTGTGCCTGTTTGTTCTGCAAGCCTTGCTGCTTTTAACGCGTCAGTAACCGATGGAAGATCAGGGTTTGTTACAATAAGAATTTCGTCGGCTGTTTCCATGGCCGTGAGTGCTTCCCTGCCTAAGCCGGCAGCCGAGTCAAGCATTATTATTTCTGCGTTGCCAAGAAGATCTAGGAGCGTATTTGATAGGTCACGTATGTCTGCGCCGCGCAGGTCACGCATAGAAAGGCCCGCGGGAATTACTTTGAGGCCAGAATCATGCTCATAGATTGCATCTTTGATGGACGCATGCCCTTTGAGAACATCATGAAGGGTTGTTGGGTACAATGGCACCCCAAGATGAATGCCAAGATTTGGTGTTGTGAGGTTTGTATCAACAACTATTATGTCTTTGCCGATTTCTGCGATTGCTGTTCCGATATTGGCGACAAGCGTCGTTTTTCCTGCTCCACCTTTACCAGAAACGCAGGCTATGATTCTTGTCATACTGTATAATTACATTTGGGAAGATTTTTAAGCTGCTATTGGCTGTTTTTTTAATAATCAATAATATATTCGGGCTAAAGCCCGAAGTATTACCCCGGAGAGCTTTGCTCTCCGGGGTCTCAAAGAAGCAAGTTCCTTTGCAATAATTAATGGGCGCGACGGGAATTTCGTACCCCTTCTCCCGGTTTCTTTTCCGCAAGCGTTTTTCTCTGGAAGAAAAGGGCTTTTCGAACCCGCGGCCCTCAGCTTAGAAGGCTTACACGCCAAAGCTTGATGCTCTATCCAAACTGAGCTACGCGCCCGTTTTATTATTCATTCGGTGGAAAGTGATTAATATTGCAGTGCGGCTTCCAATAAGGTATTTAAATTCTTCTTCCCGAATATTTATTGAAAAATATGCAGGCAAAGCAAAATCCGCTCATATGTTTGCTTAGCCCTGCTTCTGTCACTATCAAGCGGTAAGCTGCTTGATAAATGACGACTTCTTTTCATTTCTTATGATGTCGTCACAGGGGACTGTAGAAAAAACGGGAGGATGAAGAAAATGGTAGATGCAGACATGGGGTACCTGAATGAGGGGTTTGCTCCAAGAGAACCAGGAAGACTTACGTTACCTGAAGGCGGTAGAGCGTATAGAATGGCTCCACAAGACGGTGATAGCAAAAAGCCATCTTTTATCTGGGCTCGTACGCCTGGTCTAAGAGCCCGCATGCGAGGTACAAAAGATCCGCCAGCTTTGCCTTATAATCAGGATTAATCTTGTTCTTTTTTATTTTAATTTCCTTTTATTATTGTATATCTAGGTATTGGTATGGACTTCAAGAAGGTAGAGAAGAAGTGGCAAAAAAGATGGGAACGATCGAAAATATTCGAAGCCGATGTAGAAAAGAGGAAGAAATTCTTTACATCGCTTATAATACCCTACGTCAACGGCGGGCTGCATATTGGGCATACATTCACGTTTACCAGAACTGATGCGTACGCGCGGTACAAGCGTATGTGCGGCTTTAATGTTCTTTTGGCTCAGGGCTTCCACGCAACAGGCGAGCCGATACTTGGAACTGTAGAACGCATAAGAAATAACGACAAAAGCCAGCTCGAGACTTTTCGTATCTATGGTGCTACGAAAACGGACATAAAGAACTTCAAGGGCAAAGGCGTTGAATATGTTGCACGGTTCTGGACAAAAAAGATAATAGAAGACATGAAAAGCGTCGGTTTCTCAATCGACTGGCGCAGGGTTTTCATCACAGCAATTTATCCGACTTTCAGCAGATTCATAGAATGGCAATATAACACCCTCAGGAAAAGGGGGTTTGTCACCCAAGGCACGCATCCTGTCATTTGGTGTCCGCATTGCAAATCCCCTACAGGCGACCATGACAGGCTCGAAGGTGAAGGCGAATCGCCCGTAGGCTATACGTTGCTAAAGTTCTCGATGGGTGATAAAATATTGCCCGCGGCTACTTTGAGACCTGAAACTATTTACGGGGTGACAAATATCTGGGTAAACCCGGAATCAGAATATGTTGTTGCCAAGGTTGATGGTGAGAAATGGGTCATAAGTGAATCTGCAGCACAAAAACTAGGAGACCAGTTGAAGAAAGTCGAAATAATAGAAAGAATAAAAGGTGACGAGCTGCTAGGCAAAAAAGCAAAGGACCCCTGTGGCAATAAAGATATTTCTATACTGCCTGCTAGTTTTGTTGATACAGGAAATACGACAGGAATAGTAATGTCTGTGCCAAGCCACGCACCATACGACTGGGTGGCACTTAAGGAGCTCATAGAAAGCGGCGAACTGGAATTCTACGGACTGACAAAAAACGACGTAGAGCCTGTTTCTGTTGTCAAAGTCGAAGGGTTTGGTGAACATCCGGCAATGGAAGTTGTGAAGCGTCTAGGGATAATGTCGTCGAAAGAAATTGATAAACTCGATGAAGCAACGAGCATAGTTTACAAAAAGGAATTTCACTTTGGTGTTCTAAGGGAAAACTGCGGCGAATATGCAGGGTCAAAAGTAAGCGAAGTAAAGGAAAAACTATTTCTTGATTTTATAGAAGCGGGAGCAGCAGATATAATGTGGGAGACAACCGGCAAGGTTGTTTGCAGGTGCACAACAAAGAACTATGTGAAAATACTGGAAAACCAGTGGTTCCTGAAATTTTCTGACGAGAACTGGAAGAAACTTGTGAGGAAATGCCTGGAGAGAATGAGACTCTGTCCCGAAGAAGCAAGAACTAACTTCCTTAACACAATTGACTGGTTGAAAGACAAGGCTTGCGCGCGAAAGACAGGACTCGGTACACCGTTGCCGTGGGATAAAGAGTGGATTGTTGAGACTTTGAGTGACTCGACAATTTACATGGCCTACTACACCATAGCAAGGCTAATTAATGAAAAAAAGATACCGGCCAAAAAACTAACCGACGGCGTCTTTGACTATATCTTCTTCGGCAAAGATGATGTGAAAAAAGTCTCCAAGTCTGTAAAACTGAATCTAAAACTGCTTCAACAAATGAGAGACGAGTTTGTTTACTTCTACCCGATGGACATGAGAAACAGCGGGAAAGACCTTATACAAAATCATCTTACATTCTACCTTTTCCATCACGTCGCTGTATGGCCTGAAAACATGTGGCCAAAAGCAATTGGTGCGAACGGTTATGTGAATGTCGAAGGCGAAAAAATGAGCAAGTCAAAAGGCAACATACAGCCTCTCAGAGATATAATAAAGCAATTTGGTGCCGACTTGGTGAGAATAAACATTGCGGCATCTAATGAAAATATGGATGACGCCGACTGGCGCGTTGAGGGTATAAAGAGTTTTCGAAGCAGGTACGAATTCCTTGAAGACCTGATAAAGAATACAAAAAAGGCCCGTGTAAAAGAGATGCGAAACATTGATGTTTGGCTTCTTAGCAAGCTGCAGAAGATTATACAGGAATCTACAAAGAACTATGAAATGATGAAATTCAGAACGGCTGTGAGCTTTGCACTTTTTGACTCCACAAACTTGCTTAAATGGTACCTGAAGCGTACGGGCAATGTTAGAGATTCTAACAGGCGTGCGTTGCAAACCACACTGAATGCCATTGTAAAGATGCTGACACCTCTGACACCGCACATGTGTGAGGAGTTCTGGCAAATGTCCGGCGGAAAAGGCTTCATATCGGTCGCGGAGTGGCCGCGATATAACCAGAACCTTGTAAATATAGAATCGGAAATAGCTGAAACGCTCCTGGAGAATACAATGAAAGGTGTCGAAGATATCAAAAAAATAGCAAAGATGGAAAGGATAAACAAGATAACTCTTTTTGTTGCCGAAGGCTGGAAATTCCGCGTGTACAACAAAGTCCTGCGGAACAAGGACAAAGGAATGAATGAAATAACAAAAGAGATAATGCAAGGTGAAGCCTACGGGCAAGCAACAGTGAATTTTATCCAGAATCTTTATCAAAGGCTAAACGAACTAAAGCCAATACTTCCCAGAAACTGGCAGATGCAGATACTGAAAGAAGCCAAGAAATTTCTTGAAGCGGAATTCAACTGTCATGTGGAAATAGTTGATTCCAACAAGACAGAAAACAAAAAAGCCAAACAGGCTGCCCCGCAGAAGCTAGGGATATTGCTCGAATAAGATTTGAAGGTTTCTTCTAGTTCAATTTTAGAAGTGTTAGAATCTCTCAAGGCTTTCGATGAGCTCTTTCTTGTCTTCGCATTTCTTCTTTAGTCTTTCCGTCATGGAATCGAAGATTCCCGTTACCTCATCGAGTCTTTTCTGCAAGATCAGATTCTGCTTGTATAGTTCCAGTATTGCAGACCAAAGCTGGGCTATCTTGACTTCATCAGAATTCTTGTAAGACCCGCGATATTTA
>JAGVVX010000002.1:18004-19577 GCA_018304565.1 Candidatus Aenigmatarchaeota archaeon | reverse complement strand
CAGTTCTAAATAGCGCTTGTAAGCTTCGCCACGAAGCCTCTGGCGGTCGTAAGACGTCAAAGAATCCAGATAATCATGCCGTTGTAAAGGCAGCCTTCTCTCATTTTCCTTGCCAGCCGTTTTAATATCTCTTTTCATAACTACAATGCTCCTGAAAAGCCCAATGAAGTATAACTTGGAGATTTATTGTAGTCAAAAAACACAAAACGCATGCCTCTTGAGGATTGTGTTATCGCAAATTCAAAATAACCTTTAGCAAAACTGACCTGTGTCTGTCTTTCCGCCTCATCTCTTTCTCTTATAAACTGTAAAGCACCCCAGATAAGTCCTCTAGTTTCCGTATCATCTACTGAATATCTGAAACTCGGTGAAAATCTTCCGCGAGTAGCTGTCATAACCTGTGCAGTTCCGTATGCAACTTCGCTCTGCTTTCCTTTGCATAATTCTACATGAATACAATCTTCATTAGAAATTATTGTTCCGCCAAATAAATTAGTTTCAAATTCCTGTAGCAATACATCATAGCCTTGCAAATTATACGACGCATGAAATTTGACAAAGTCTACAGTCTCTTCAGCAGTTAGCCCGCTTTTTGAATATCTTTGCAATTCGGGCTTTTTCGGCAATAATGTGATATAGTAAGTATCCGATGATAAACCGGACAGGATACTTTCGGGGTCCTCTAAAAATCTATCTGCAGATACTACAGCATGCCTATAGGTTGGAAGTCTCATTTCTTCTAACACTTTCAAAGCTGACCCCCTGTTTCCCATGTCTGTGATAAGCTGACCTGCCAGTTTGCTATAGCCTCTATCTTTCAAAGCATCTGCCCAGCCGTCCATTTTCTTTGAGTATTTCGGCATACCGAAAACTGCCGTGGAAAGGATAAAAACTAATCTTTCTTAAGAGCCTGATGCAATGATTTTTTAATCAAGCGGGAAGAAATCCACCGCTTTGATTATGTCCACAACAAGCGGTGGATGAATTCCCGCCACCATCTTTTTCTGAACTGATTTACAAATGACTATAAGGAGCAGCCCGAAGGCCGCCCCCGAGCACATAGCTCGCTGATCCCTATAGCGTAAGCTTTGCTCGTTCTGACATAAAAAGGAGTCGGTTTGAATGCAATTAGCCTTGGCTATGGAAAATCACTGCGCAAGACGAAGCGTATGGCACATAGAATGGTGCACGAAATACAGGTATGAGATGATGCGAAAGGAAGAGAATCGCAGGCTTGTCGAAGCCTGCATAAGGCAAGCAGCTTGCAGACATGACATAAAGCTGCTTGCTATCGAGATCATGCCTGATCATGTGCACGTGATTGCCGAGTTGCCAAAAGGAACGGACGAAGAAAGGGCAGCGAAGCTGCTGAAAGGATTTTCCGCATGGAAAATCTTCCAAGTTAAAGAGCACTTCAGGCTACGCTATCCAAAGGGACATTTTTGGTCCCGTGGATATATGGCAAGAACTGTTGGATTAGATGAAGAGAAAGCAATCTGGTATGTCAAAAACCAGCAGGCACACCACGACGTTACCTTCCTATAACCCTAACAGAAACCTGCGGTTTGAACCG
>JAGVVX010000002.1:0-17993 GCA_018304565.1 Candidatus Aenigmatarchaeota archaeon | reverse complement strand
AGGCAGTTAAGTTCTTATTAGGTTAACCTTAACTATCATAAGTCGAGAACCTAGGTTCTCATCCTTATCAACCTCCTCTCCTAATTAAAATATTATATTGCCGAGCAGATGCCGAGATCGCGTAACCTGGTATCGCGCCAATTTATTGAAGATTTCAATAAAGCGCAAGCCTGGAAAGCTGGTGCCCGCAAGGGCTTGAGGGTTCAAATGGCCCTTTCTTTGAAAGAAAGCGCCAGCGGAAAGAAACGGATAGAAGCTGAATGAAGCTGAAAGGAGCGAAAAGAAATGAAAAGAAAGGAAAGGCCTGAAATTCCCTCTCTCGGCGCTTATTTATTTTCCCGAAACAATCTAGAAATATGGCTGTGCAGATACTCCTCAGTCTGGCAATACTCATAATCAGCGCCAAGATATTCGGAGAAATTGCCGAAAGGCTGAAAATGGCATCTCTGGCCGGTGAAATATTCGGCGGCATTGTAGCAGGGCCAGTTATGCATCTTGTCGCTCCGGCCGCAACACTGCAGGAGATAGCAGGCCTGGGCATTCTTTTTGTATTCTTTCTCATAGGGCTCAATCTGAAATCTGAAAAGAGTGAGCTGTATTCAAGCAGCATTCTTGCCGTTCTTTCTTCACTAGCGTCATTCGCGGCCGGCTTCATGCTCGCTTTCTACAGTTCAGGCGATATTTTTCTTTCAAGTGTAGTAGGAGCCGCATTGCTCTCTACAAGCCCTTCAGCTACAATGAATGCAATAGCAGTGCTCGGGGAGTACAAAACCAGGGCCTACAAGTTTATAATCTCTGCTGAGCTTGCCGAAAGCTTTCTTGCAATAATTGTGATTTCCGGCCTGTCTTTATTGTTTAGCGGGAAGGCTGATACATTCACAATCCTCCTTCTGGTTTCAGCTTTCGTGGCGTTCTTGGCGGCAGCCGTTACAGTGGGCCCGATAGTGACAAAAAAACTCCTGTCCTTGTTCCGCTTTGCAAAAGACGAGCAAATATACATTTCTATTCCTTTGATCATCCTGTTCATCGCAGCATTCATCAGCGAAAGGACAGGCCTCCTGGGACTTGCGGGGGCGTTCTTGATCGGCATAATGATGAGAAATTTCCAAATTACTGAGTCTACAATCGTGCCGAAAATAAAAACTATAGGCCACGGATTCTTCATTCCGCTTTTCTTTGCTTATTCCGCGCTGTCAATGGATATAGGTTCCGTCAGCGTATGGCTTATAGTGATCATGATTGTCGCCGCCGTTGCGGGCAAGGTAGCAGTTTACGGCCTGCTTGGCAACTTCTTCAATCTCAAGAACAGGGAGAAAAAGATAATTATACTGGCGATGCTTCCAAAGGGAGAATTTACAATAATCATAGCGCAAATTGCCCTGGCTGCCGCAATAATAAGCACAGGCGTCTATTCTACTCTAATTATTTTTACTATTGTTAGCGTGGCTCTTTCTCCCTTTCTCTTGCGCTTTTTCGGAAAATAAGCTTATAAATATTATATGCAGAAGATTATGGTTGATAGCAGAATGAGGTATTTTCACAAGCTTACAATGATAGGCGAAATGCCACAACCAGCACAGGCAATACTGGCGGCTTTCCCGAATATAAGAACCAGAGACACGGGTTATAATGAAGGCTTTGAAGTAGTTGGGTATTTACCTCCAGCGCCTTGGAAAGACAGCGATATGAGAGGTAAAAGCGTGCTTATTGCAGGTGACAGACGTCTGGATCATCTATGCCCGCAACCTCAGCTTGGCGCTACATTGCTCCTCTTGGGATACAGGCTAGATACAATTGCAGATGAAATGGAAGCTAAGAAACTTGGATTTGTAAGAAGTTAATATCTTGGCGATAAATATGGCACTACGTCCTGGAAGATGTTATAGAAGGCTTGAAAGGCCCTACACGAGGCAATCCAGAAAAACACCCAGAAAAGGCTACGTGAAAGGAGTGCCAAAGCCAAAGATCACTGAATTTGAATTGGGCACAAAAGGCGATTATGATAATGCCCTTTTCCTTGTTTCTGAAAGGGATGTGCAAATCAGGCACAATGCTTTGGAATCAAGCAGGATCACAGCTGTCCAGGCGCTTGAGAAAAACATTGGCAAAGGCGCCGCATTTTTCCTGAAGATTCGCGTGTATCCTCACCACGTGCTTCGAGAAAACGCACTGGCAACCGGCGCAGGCGCTGACAGATTCCAGCAGGGCATGCGCATGTCTTTCGGCAAGCCTATTGGCACTGCAGCACGAGTCAGAAAAGGGCAGAAAATAATGGAAGTGCGGGTCAACAAAGCTGGAATAGGTGTAGCACAGACTGCATTAAAAAAAGCAGGCTACAAACTGCCAACGCCTACAAAGATATTTGTCGAGAGCTTGAAGTAATTTTTCTGCAAATCCTGTGGCAGAATAATAATTTTAATCAGGTGTTTTGATGTCTATTGTTGAAGTTGAAAACGTATCAAAAAAATTCAAATCCGGGAAGAAAGATTTCTTCGCCTTGAAAGATGTCTCCTTTGACATAAAGAAAGGCGAGATATTCGGCCTTCTTGGGCCGAACGGAGCTGGAAAATCTACATTGCTCAATATATTAATCGGTATCTTATTTCCAGACTCTGGAAATGTGAAAATCTTTGGAAAGAATCCACTAAAAAACAATGATTTATTTGAAAAGATGAATTTTGTTTCAGGAGAAACAAGATTTCACTGGGCATTGAAAGTGAAAGACATATTAGAATTTCATGGCAGGCTCTATGGCATTCCAAAGAACAAGAGAATAACAGAAACAAAAAAGCTGGCAAAATTCTTTGAGATAGAGCACATATTGGAAAATAAATTCAGCAATATTTCCACTGGAGAAAAGATGCGACTGATAATGGCCAAGGCACTATTGAACAATCCTAAGCTGCTTTTACTTGACGAACCTACTGTAGGTTTAGACCCCGACATTGCAATCAAGACGAGAAATGAAATAAAGAGAATAAACAAGAAACTTGGCACTACTATCATTTTGACAAGCCACTACATGCATGAAATAGAACAGCTTTGTGACAGGATAGCTTTCATTAACAAAGGCGTAATAGTCGACATAGGTAGCGTTGATTCTGTAAAACTTAGAAAATTTGCTAGTTATGATTTAACAATCAAAGTTAGAAGCGTAAAAAACAGAGAATTTCTTAGAAGGAAAGGCTTCTTGATAAATGGAAACATCCTTAGAAAAGAACTGCCTGCTGATGAGAACATAAGCGAGACACTTTCGATGCTTGCTGAAAAAGGCATGGAAATAATTGAAATTGAAAGCAGAAAACCAACACTCGAGGATTATTTCGTAAAGATGCTGGGTGATAAAAAATGAAACTCTACAAAATAGCTGCGCTTTTGTACTATGATATTCTTGTATTCAAGAACTCTAGATGGAAGATTGTAGAGTTCGTCTACTTTCCTGTGACAACCATCTTAATATGGGGTTTATTCTCCCTGTTCGTAAAAGATATGGCAGTAGAAGCAGGTCTTGTTGTACTTGTCGTCAACATATTCTGGAACTTTGCTTACATCGCACAAAGCAGCGTAAACATGCAAATGAATGACGATACGTGGTCTGGCAGTCTGAAGCAGATTCTTATTACTGGGATAACTGAGTTCGAGTATCTTACTGCGCGTGTAGTATTTGCAATATTGATGTCGGCTGCCATTATGACCATCATGCTTGGAATATCGCTATACATGTTCAATGTCACACTGATAGTTACGCATGCATCTGAAGTGCTTACTCTATCTGCTTTGACATTATTTGCTTCTTTGGCGTTGGCAGTATTGCTTGCGGCTATGATAATTGCAGCTGGAAGAGAATACAGTTTCCTTGCATGGTCAGCTTTGCAGGCCTTTATACTGCTATCGGCACCATTCTACCCTGTTAGTATATTTCCAGAACCCGTGCAAGCCGTGTCAAGACTCATGCCGTTTACAAGTATATTCGAAGCGACGAGAAGTCTGGTCTCAACAGGGTCAGTTAGTTCAGCTGTTTTGACAGAAGGATTTCTGATAACTGTTGCTTATGCTGTCTTCTCGCTTCTGGCTTACAAGATTGTTTTTCATCGTGCAAGAAAAACAGGGGGCCTTGTAAGGCTTACGTAATGGTGATCAGAACGTATTCTCAAAAAGCGCAGCTTTTTGGAATTCTCGAAATCCAAAGGATTTCGGAATCTCAGGGAAACAAAGTTTCTCTGAAGATCTCGGAGAAGTTTCGCTTCTTCCAAGATAAGCTGGTTTTTAATATTTTTCACATACAGTATAAAGCAATACAATAAGTTAGTTTCTGCTACTAGCCGTGCATGCAAAAGGCTTATAAGCCTTTTGCTTTATAGTACTAAAGAGTGGTTACATATGGGGTGGCTTAAAAGATCAGTAGCGGTATTATTTGTATCAGCTGCCGCTTTAGTCGGCTACAACGCGACCGGCAATACCCAAGCAACTACTCCTGCTGCCGTAGAAGAAAGAATATACAGTAAACAGCAACTGATTTCTGATATTGTTAACGATACTAGCTATAAGCTGGTTAACGCAGCAACTTACGCACTAGCAACAACGTTGATAACTGGCGCAGCTGGTGGTGTGGGCTATGCTATTAGACGGGGGCGCAGAAAAGGGGACAGGCCAGCGGAGCTTGATGATGCTGATCGTCGCGGGATGCCAATTGTCGGGCCTATAAAATACGATACACTTTCAGCTGAAGAAAAAGCAAAAGTGGATACACAACTGGCGCTTTATGATATGAAAGCAAAGCAGGCGGAAGAAACTGCGCGTAGATTGAAAAAAGCCGAAGATATTCTGGGCGGGAAAGAATCGGTTGAGAGTCTCAAAAAAAATACAAGAATTACACGCCAATTCGATGAAAGAACAAAAAAATATGATGCCCCTGAATATGGAGTAGTTGTATCACAAC
Organism: Candidatus Aenigmatarchaeota archaeon; assembly: GCA_018304565.1. Lineage (GTDB taxonomy): Archaea > Aenigmatarchaeota > Aenigmatarchaeia > GW2011-AR5 > GW2011-AR5 > JACPDL01. The sequence goes on along the minus strand of JAGVVX010000002.1, from coordinate 13,054 downwards.
TTGTAGACGATTGCGTACGGCACGATTTTGTCGGTCATGGAAAAAGCAAAGCCTCTATAGTAGGCGGATATGATAATGAAACGGGACAATTTATTCAAGGCAGATTTGATATCACTGCAGATCAACTGTACAAGATGATAGAACCTTTCCAAAAGTTACCTGCTATTGATTTTAATACTGAAACAGGACTTAAGGTTCTGGAAGACAAGAAAGAGCAAGCGATTGCAAGCAGGGATCAAGCAAGAGCAAAACATGAAGCACGTGTACTTGAAGAAATGAGAAGAGCAGTTGTTAAGTTATAATATTCTAATTGTTGCTAACTATTTCTCGTAGCCGAAGTCTTCCAGCGTGGCTTCGAACTTCTCTTTGCGCTTTTCAGTTATGAGTTTTGCAAGTATCCAGTAGACTAAGGCCAAAGACTTCTTGCCTTTGTTGTTGCAGGGGATTATTACATCAAGGAAAGTAGTCTCGTTGAATGTGTCAGCTAATCCTATGATAGGGATGCGCATCTGGACAGCTTCTTTCATCACCTGCTTGTCTGCCAGAGGATCTGTGATGACAATTATGTCGGGTTCGAAGAATTCCTTGTAAGTAGGATTTGTAAGCGATCCAGGCATGAATCTGCCAAGTATTGACTTAGCACCTATCAATTCTGCAAACTTCCCTGCTGCAGCCTGGCCGTTTTCTTTTCTGGATACAACAAGGATGTTCTTCTTTTCAGCAAGCATGTTTGCAACATAGCCTATTCGCTTGTCGATTGTAGCGACATTAAGCACAGCAAGCCCGTTTGGCCTTACCTTGTATATGAACTTTTTCATGTCAGCTGTCTTGGCAGTCAGCCCTATGTGAACGCCCGCTGAGAGGTACTGTTCTCTCGGCACCAATAGTTTCTCTTTTTTCACAGGCATATTAATCACCAGCAGAATTCAGTCATTTTTCATAGGTGCCCGCCTTTTCACAGTTATGGGCAGTACGTTCTTCTCAAATTCAAGTTTAGCTATCTCTTTCGGTTCGTGCAGGTGTGTCTTAATGAGCACTGGCGCTCCCATCGATATCTGCAGCGCCCGCGCGGATATTACCCTTGTCTTTTCGAATCTTGTGAGTCCACTATATTCAAACATTTTTCATCCTCAGAAAATAAGTGTTATAGTGAAGCAAATAAATAAACAGGATATGATTTATTTGCTTCACATATAGTCAGCAAAGAAAGTATATATCGATTCTTTCTTTGCATGACTATAACCAGCCTATCTGTTATCCTAGAAAGCAATTAAATGCTTTCTGGTTGACATGTTCTCAGAACATATCATACTGCAAATTCTTAAGCTTTTAGATTGGGCCAAAACTGATTCTTTAGCCAATATATCCCGTCTGGTCTTCCTTGCCTTGTTTTGGTATCTGTTCCAGTATACTCTTATGTATCTTGTCTGTGGTTCTGATCCTGTCTTCCATGCCCTTTATCGTCTTTTCGAGTTTTGTGAGATCCAGCTTTATGCCGAGAACCCTTGAAAGCACGTGAAGAACCCTGTCGGCCGCCTTTGGATCCGTCATCAGTGGAAGGCCGAAAGTCTCTCCCATCAGGCACAGTCCATCCATTCCGCGGCTTCTTCCAAGACCCAACAGGAGGCCGCTAGCGCCGACGACAGTGCCAACCGGGTGCTCTTTTCCAAAATCAATATCATATTTTCCATATTTCTTCAGAAGGGATTTGTCATTTACAGCCCCGACAACGCGCGGTTCATCAACCTGCTTGCCTTCTGCAAATCCGCCAAGTGTTATAATTTCCTTGACGCCCATCTTTTCAGCGAGATCCAAGATTACCTCACAAACTTCGTAATGACCTTCTGGAGAAATGCTCTGCGTGTCGCCAGTCAGGATAATAAGGTTGTTCTGCTTCTGATAGTAGAACTCGCATTTCAATAAGCTCGCGGTTCCGTCTTCCTGGAGCATGACGAGGGGCAGGAAATGGTGCGAATAAAGCTCTGCAAATTTCTTCATCTTCAACTCAGAAATAAGATAGCCCGCAGCAACCCTGCCAACATTGCCTATTCCCGGCAGCCCTTCAATAAGCACGGGTTTGTTCAGCTTCACCTTTTCGAGTATCTGCGTTTTTGTCTGCATTATAAATCAACATCAATCTGTTTTGTCTTGGGAGAAGCGAAGCTTCTCCGAGATCTTGAGAGAAACTTCGTTTCTCTGAGATTCCGAAATCCTTTGGATTTCGAGAATTCCAAAAAGCTACGCTTTTTGAGAATGTCCAGGTTTCTTTGCAAGGCGCAGATAAGCTGCGCGGGCAGGATGATATTTCGCCGGATGCGGGCTGACTGTTGTCGAACCGCAGCATACATGTTTAAGCGAATAACTGCTGCATTTTGGGCATTTTCTTAATCTCATGCAATCACAAAAGACACGTCAGCTTCTTTGTTTTCTGCAAGCTTGTTGAGCTTTTCCTGAAATTCCTTTTCTCCTTTCTTTGCATTCTTTGATGAATATCTGACAAAATACGAGGGCGCTGCTATGTAATGCACTTTCAGATGCATTTTTTCTGCTTCTGACAGTATGCTTTTTATAACATATATCCCCGTGGGTTTAAAAGTCTTAATTGCCAGTTTTGCCTTGAATTCAAATTCCTTCTGCTCAATGTTCTTTTCCGCAATCTCTTTCAGCACAGCAATCCATTTCTCCGGAATGCCCATTTCCAGGAGAGAATCCGGCCTCTGCATAGCAGCGAGGAAGCCTTCATAAAGAGATCCAATGCCTTCCATCAGTTTGCTGCCCACTTCCTTATAAGCCTCTTCAGGCTTCTTGTTGAGCATCTGGGCAGCCAGTTCTAACATCTTTTCTGCCCTGTGTTCCATGCGATAGGATTTCATCTTCCTGTTCTTGTCAATGTCGCCTACACGCTTCAGCGAAAGCGATACGCGCCCGCGATCGTCAACGCTTAAGACTCTTGCCACCTTTGTTTCGCCCGTCTTGACGAATTGCCTGATGTCTCTGACCCACCCGCTGGTGATCTCTGAGATATGCACCATGCCTTCTATGTCGTATTCTTCCATAAGGGCAAAAGCAGAATGGGGATTGATCTTGCTTATTCTGCAGATAACAAGTTCGCCAACCTCTGGAACTCCCTTTTTTTTCACCATAAAATCAACCCTTGAAGAAGACTGGAAGAAGAAACCAGATTTCTCTTCAGCCTAGAACCTGCAGAATGCTTGCTTGTATGTTGGCTTTGCCGCCGGTAGGCTCAGCTAAAACAGCATCACAAACCAGACATTTAACCAGTGTAGCGCATCTGTTAAATATTATCTGCTCGTTCTTGCATTTCTCGCATTTTACTTTCAGGAATTTGCTTCTCTCTTCCATACCTAGGATACCACCTATCTTTATCCTCAGAGGCATTGACAACTGCTGTCTTTAGACAGCAGATGAAACACAATGTCTCTGGGATCACATCGTTCAACAAACCCACAATTTTAGTTGTGGGTTATATCAATAACGATATGATCTTGGGAGAAGCGAAGCTTCTCCGACATCCATCATTGCAGACGACGGGTGAAGACGCCAGACACCCAGCAATCTTTCGGATAAAATCCTTAAAAAGGTTAATTTTAATAGTTTCGTTTCTTAATACAGCTTTGTATTTGAGACCAGGGTGTATATAATGAACAAGGTCAATGAAATTCTTGAAGTGATCGAGATAGCTCGCGAAACAGGAAAAATCAGGAGAGGCCTTAACGAGGCAACAAAGGCCGTGGAGCGCGGAATAGCCAAGCTTGTTGTCGTTGCAGATGATGTCGATCCTCCAGAAATTGCTATGCATCTGCAGCCATTGTGCGACGAGAAAAAAATACCACTTGTTCGCGTATCCAGCAAATCAGAGCTGGGCCGTGCGGCTGGCATAGAGGTGTCCACAGCTGCGGTAGCTGTGCTTGATGCCGGCGAAGGCAAGAAAAAACTCGGCGACGTTTTGAAGTAATCAAGAATAATCTTGGGAGAAGCGAAGCTTCTCCGAGAATTCCAAAATCCTTTGGATTTCGAGAATTCCAAAAAGCTGCGCTTTTTGAGAAATTTGCATCCAAATAACGTGATAATATGCAAGAAGCTTCACCTGCAGAAGTCATCAACATTATAGGACGGGTAGGCGCCAAAGGAGTCTTACGAGTAAAAGCCAGGGTTGTTGATGGCCGCGACAAGGGCAAGATACTGACGCGTAACGTAATAGGCCCTGTAAGGATAGGCGACATCCTCATGCTTCGTGAGACTGAAATGGAATCCTCAGGCAGTTACGGCAGGCGATAACTATGGCAAACTGCAGTTTTTGTTCAAAGAAGGTAGAGCAAGGGACGGGGAAGATGGTTATCGGTAAAACAGGCAAAATATTGTGGTTTGACGCCCTCAAATGCGAAAAAAATATGATGAAACTTGGAAGAGACCCAAGAAAATTCAAGTGGGCAAAGGCGATTTAATGGCTGAACAGAAAACTGAAGTCAGGAGGATAGTAAGATTTCTTGCAACTGACATAAACGGCGAGCTTCCTGTAAGCAGAGGCTTGAGAAAAATCCCGGGCATAAGTTTCATGCTCACCAACGCAATACTCCAGAAGACCGGCATAGACGGAAAAAAGAAGCTTGGTACCATGGCTGAAGCAGAGATAAAAACGCTTGAAAATTTTGTGAAATCACTGGCAAAAGAAAACAAGGAGATACCGGCATGGATGATGAACAGAAGAAAGGACACCGAGACCGGCGCCAATGTGCATGTATATGGTTCTGAGTTGCAGTTTAAAAAAATGGAGGACATAAACACACTCAAAAAAATGCACGCCTACAGGGGCGTAAGGCATGAATTCGGCCTGCCTGTAAGAGGCCAGCGCACAAGATCCTCATTCCGCAGCCAGAAAACTGTCGGTGTTGTGAAAAAGAAGATCCTGCAAGCTGCAAAGCCCGCTGCAAAAGAGGAGAAGAAGTGATATGGACAGTTCTAGAAGATCAGCGATGGAAACTACGAAATTTATTTACGATAACGGCGGTAAAGAGGGTCTAGTATGGGGCAGAAAAATGTTTCAAGAAAAAACAGATCCGTGGTTAGCAAGTTATAAAGCTCGAATGAGATCTACAGATGGTCTGGATATTGAAGTACTTGAAAAACAGAATCACAAATTGCAAATGCTGATCCACTATCTTGCATGTTACGTTTCTGTGTGATCAATCATGGGACACCCGAAAAGACAGGAAAAGAAATATTCGCGGCCGCAGAAGCCTTACGACAAGGACAGGATAGAAAGAGAGAAAAAGCTCGAACAGGACTATGGCTTACGCAGAAAAAAAGAAATATGGAGGGCAGAAGGGGTGCTGCGTGATTTCCGCAGGCGCGCCAGGGACCTGCAGGCGCATCACGATGTGAAAAAGGAAAAGGTGCTCATAGAGAAATTGAACAAACTCGGGATAAAATGCCAGACCCTTGACGATATACTTGAGACAAACCTCAGCGATTTGCTTTCAAGAAGATTGCAGACAATCGTACACAAAAAAGGCCTTGCACACAGCCCAAGGCAGGCAAGACAGCTTATTGTTCACGGCCACATACTAGTGGACAGAAGAAGAATCAGGTGGCCAAGTTACATAATCAAGCAAGAGGAAGAAGAAAGCGTTTCCCTCAGCCCGAAGATAAAAACAGCTGTCATGGAAAAGGGGAAAAATGAAAAAGCAGAGTGATTCTATGAAAGATGAACCGATAATAAGTGAAGCAGGTGAATAAAATGGACAAAGAACGATGGGGGGTTGCGCATATTTTTTCGTCGCTAAACAATACTATAATACATATAACTGACGTTACAGGCAGCGAAACCATTGCTACTGTTTCAGGCGGCATGGTGTCGGATAAAGACATGAACAAGGGAAAACCATTCACGGCCATGGTTGCATCAAGAAAGGCAGCTGAAAAGGCATTGTCCATGGGCATAACAAATCTTCACATACGCATAAGAGCCCCGGGAGGAATAAAATCAAAAATGCCCGGCCAGGGAGCACAGCCGGCAATACGCGCCTTAGCAAGAGCAGGTTTCAGAATAGGCTCCATTGAAGACGTCACGCCGATACCCCACGACGGCTGCAAGAAAAAGGGCGGACGGCGTGGACGCAGGGTGTAAGAGGAAATAATTATGCAGGTTAAAATTCTCGAACACAACGGCACAAAACTGAAATTCGTTGCAGAAGGAATAGATTTTGCCTTCGCTAACGCACTGCGCAGGACTATGTTCGGCGAGATACCAATAATGGCTATCGAGGACGTGGATTTTGAAGAGAATACTTCCGGGCTTTTTGACGAGGTTGTTGCCCACAGGCTCGGCTTGATCCCGCTTTTATTCGACCAGAAGATGTACAGGCTCAAAGAAGACTGCAAATTCGGAGGTAAAGGCTGCGCTAATTGCGAAATTACATTTGTCGTTGAAAAAGAAGGACCCTGTATTGTAACTGCAGGGGACATGAAAAGCGATGCAGACGCTGCATCGATCGATCCGAATATTCCAATAGTTGAACTCTTGGAAAGGCAGAAACTCAAGTTTTCAGCTGCCGCACAGCTAGGCTTCGGGAAGGAACATGTGAAGTGGCAGGCGGCTGTTGTCGGATATCAGAATTTTCCTATTGTTCGCGTAAACCCCGAAAAAGCCAGCCCGGAAATAGCGGACGTATGCCCCACGCATGTTTTTGAAAAACGCGACGGCAAACCCAGAGTGGCAAAGGAATCCAGCTGCATACTCTGCATGAGATGCGTCGAGGCCAGCGACGGCGTGACTGTCAAAGCCGACGAGAATTCATTCATATTCACCGTAGAATCCGTGTCAGGGCTGAAACCGCGGGAAATCGTTGAGAGCGCGCTGGATGTCTTGGAGCAGAAGGCAGAAGATTTCCTGGCCGAGGCGAAGAAGAAGCTGTGATTTGCATGACGGTTGAATTGTCCGTTGGAAGATCATGCAGAGTAAGGCATGCGGACGAAGACGCTTATCAGGAGCACAGAATCGTAAGGTACTGCAATAAAAGCTATACTTTCGCAAGATGGTTAACATCTTACAAGGGAGCAATAAGCTTTGTCGAAGTTCCAAAGGACCCTGCTGATCTCTTACAAATAACTGAGAGTCCTGAAGGAGTCAACATTGTATATGTTCTATCAACCGGCGGGGGAGTTCTTGACAGAACCCCGTATATGCTGGATAGGCTGCCTGAGTCATTTCGACAAAATGCCTTGAAGAGACATCTGGACAAATTCATGGAATTCGAGAAAATACTGGATGCTTGAACGCATAACTACTTTTAATCCCTTCTTTCCAAGATTATAGTGAAGCAAATAAATAAACAGGATATAATTTATTTGCTTCACATATAGTCAGCAAAGAAAGTATATATCGATTCTTTCTTTGCATGACTATAATTGCAGAGCCGGGGTTCCCGAGAAGCCTTTTTGCGCAAGCAAGCGCGCAAAAACGCTTGCGAAAAATAAGAAAAATAAACTTCAATAAACTTCACGAAAAGGCTAGGGAATGGCCAAAGGGGCAGGACGGTTATCACGAAAAAGATAGCCGGGCCTTACTTAAGGCACAGCTTAAGTTTAGAGCGCAGTTAAGACTGCTGCTGTGATAGAAATCCTGTGGCTTAGTGTCTTCAAGAGTTCGAAAAAGCCCTTTCTTAAAAAGAAAGCGCTTGCGGAAAGAAAGGGCTTAGAATATCTCTTCCCCGGCATTGGAACCTTAGGTTCCAATACCTCCCCTCAAAACGAAGGCACTTAAATGTTTCTGATTAAATGTGAGCTTGTTATGCCGCACCCAACAGGGCCTACAGACCCGAACATGGAAAAACTTATCAGCAATCTGAAAAGGAAAAAAGAGAAGTTTTATCTAGTTGTTGCAAAACATCTTGAAAAATCGAGAAGAAGGAAATCTGCCGTTAATATCGGAAAGATAGAAAGGCATGCAAACTATGGCGAGAACATTGTTGTGCCAGGCAAGGTTGTTGGCGGCGGCGAGATAATAAAAAAAGTCAACGTCTACGCCTGGAAGTATTCGAAGACAGCAAGGGAGAAGATTAAGCAAGCAGGCGGCAGATGCTTCGAGCTTGAAAAGATATTTGATGCAAAAGAAAAGGGAAGGATTCTTATATGATTATCAACGGCAAGAATGCTGTGCTGGGAAGGCTCGCGAGCAGCGTAGCAAGAGAACTGCTTAAGGGTGAAGAAGTGACGGTTACCAACGCCGGGAAGATAATAATAACAGGCGACGAGAAGAAAATAGTTGCGAAATATACCAATCTCAGGCAGATCGGCAGCCCGCAGCACGGGCCATTCTTCCCGACAAGGCCCGAAATGATTGTAAAGAGGGCCATACGCGGCATGCTGCCGTACAAAACCCCGAAGGGGCGCAAGGCACTGAAGATGCTGCGCGTGTATGCAAACAATGAAGACAAGAATGCAAAAAGCATAGCTACAAAGGAGATCCGTACAGACTATATTACTATTGCAGAACTTTCAAAACACCTTGGCTGGAGAGAATGATTATGGAAGAACAAGTATTGCAAAAGCAGGAAGAAAAGGCAGAAAAGAAAAGGAAAGCAAAAATAATCCAAACTGTCGGCAAAAGGAAAAGGTCAATAGCAAGGGCAACCATCAAAGAAGGGAAGGGCAATATAACAATCAACAGAACGCCGCTTGATTTTATAGGACCCCGCTTCAAGCAGATGAGAATCAAGGAAGCCGTAATGATCTCGGGCGATCTAGCGAAAAGAGTTGATATCTCTGTGATCGTTTCAGGAGGCGGCATATGGGGGCAGGCAGACGCTTCACGGACGGCAATTGCGAACGCGCTTGTGAACTTTTCCAAGGACAGCAACCTCAAGCAGGCTTATATTGACTACGATCGTACTTTATTGATATCAGACGCGCGAAGAACTGAACCGCACAAACCATCGAGAAGCAAGGACGGACCAAGGGCAACGAAACAGCAAAGCAAGAGATAAGGTGATTAACATTATTATTCCCGTGAGATGCATAACATGCGGCAAGCCGGTAGGCGGCTTGTGGGAGACTTACAAGCAAAGAATAGGCAACGGGGAGCAAACAGCCAAGGTGCTCGACGACCTGGGGCTTGAAAGGTACTGCTGCAGGGCCTTATTCCTTACGCATCAGGACGTCCTCAGCAACGTTGCAAAGTTCAGGACTTAAGCTTTTTTCATTAATTCTAGCTATGGATATCAAGCCGCTCAAGTCCAGGGACCAGTTCTTCCTTCAAGACGAGGAACTTCTGGACTTTGAAGTACAACTGGCAAAACTGGGCGGCAAAGACACTGTTCTTGAAATAGGCGCGGGCGCGGGAAACCTGACAAGGAAAATAGCTGCGCATTGCAATGCAATTGCAATAGAAATTGATGAAAGATTTCTTCCGGAACTAGGAAAAATAAGCAACACAAAAGTGATGCATAACGATGCAATGAAAGTGCTTGCCGATAAAAGAAACGGCAAAATACAAATTCCTTTCAACAAGATTATTTCCAATATTCCTTACAGCATATCGCAGGATCTGCTGGTTGAATTGCTGAGGCACAGCTGGGAATCAGCGGTGCTGTGCGTCCAGCGCGAGTTTGCAGAAAAACTCCAGGCAAAAGGCAAGCTTGCTGTCGCAGTGAACGACTGCTGCGGGCTTAGATATATGGCAAACGTTCCCGCAGAAGCGTTTTACCCGAAAGCCGTAAACTCTTCGATAATAATGCTCAAACAGAAAAAATTACTCGATTATAATTTCTGGCAATTCCTTGGCATTTTGTACAGCAAGAAAAACAAAAACGTCAGAAATATAATTAAAGATGCGCCAAAAGAGCTTGCAAAAAAGAAAGTTCACCAGCTAACAACAGAAGAGCTGAAAGAAACATTTCAAAAATACAGAAAAAATAAAACTCAACGGCATATTCCCTGATTTCTTTTCATGAGATATAGTTCTGGCGGTATTCCTCAGCAGGCCATATTTCACAGCCCTTAAAACGCTTAAAAAGGGCTAACTTTAAGAAGTCGGGACGCATATGCTATTGGATAGTTATGTCAGTAACAGCAGAATTGCATGAGGAGCTCTTTAGAGGAGTAAGGGATGGAAGAGCCGAAGCTATAGCTGAAGCACCTACACTCACAAAAGTTGCTGGATTAAGAGATCCTAACTATGCAGCCTTGCAAAATGATATTTATCTTACATCTTTACCTCAAGGCGTTCTTGGCCAAACCGGAATTAGAAAAGACGGAGAAGTGCAATATGTGGCTGTAAACAAACATATTCCTAGCTTCGTAGAACGAGCAATGCAAATGTACAAAAAAAGTGTAGAATGGGCTAAAGAAACTGTTTATAACATAGCAAAACTCACGACAGAACATGAACTTGCGCATGCTCAATCTTCAAAGGTAGCAAAAGGCGAAGAAATTGACCAAGATGGTGTTGCTTTAATGGAATCTGTTACAACTTATGCTAAACACAAAACTGCAAAGAGACTCGGGAAAGATAAAAAAGCTGAAATGATAAAGAGAACCAACCCCTACCCAAAAGCCTGGAAGCTTGGAGAAGTTGCAGATTGGGCGCCTTATAGCGGCCCTTCGGGAGAAGGCTATGCTGCTTTCATACAGGATGCACATTCAGAGCCATTTTACAAACCGTTAGGCAGGCTGGCAAAATCAGCAGCAAAGGCTGCAATCAGAAAAGGAAAAGAAGTTGTAGGAAAAGCTTATCCAAGTTATGTTCCACAGGCAGCTTAAGACACTATTATCTTGTTCTTGCCCTTGAACTCGCCGCCAAACTTTGTTTCTATCGGCATGTGGCCTTGTTTCAGCATCATTATTTCAGCCAAGCTGTCTGTGTGCTTCCTGCTGTGGCGCCTGAGCGCATAAATGTTCGAAAATTCTATCTCACATCTGCCGCAGCGATAGGTCTCGGCTCTTTTTCTCATGCTAATAACATGCATCGAATCCTTAAATTTTCGTTTTTACTGTGGATATTTACTTATCCTATAAGTTTCAAAAATTCTTCTCTTGTCATTCCTGTTTGACGAATTATTTCCAGAAGCGTTCCTTTATCTATTTCTTTGTGATTTGGAACAACAACTCCTTTTTTAGACTGTTCAGTTATTTTAATTAGAATAACATGACTTCCCTTTTGTCTAGCAATTTGAAAGCCGACTTTAGTAAGAGCTTTTATGATGTCCTTACCTGATAGCACTGGAAGCCTTTGCATGGTCTTTTACCTCAAATCTGACAATTATAGTGTCACTTTCTTCCACACCTTCAGGTATTCCCATTTCTTCTATATACAATTCGACGGCTTCCTTCAAATTCTTCAAAGCATCTTCAATGGTATAACCTTGACTAGCAACATCCAATTCAGGACACAATGCAACGAACTGCTTTTCTCCCTTCTTAATTACTGCTGTTAAATCCATATTTTGATATTATTGAGAGCATTTATAAAACATACATAAGAAAGAGAAACAGGTAATTCTATGCTTTTGCAGAAATACGAGCCCAGATCGCTGCAGGAATTCGTAGGCAACAGGCAGCAAACCGCAGAGATATTGCAATGGATAAAAGGTTGGAAAAAAGGCGCTTTAATGATTCATGGCCCGCCGGGCGTCGGGAAGTCGCTTGCTGTGAAACTTGCTGCAAAAGAGCTTGGATTGGAGTTATTGCAGAGACACGCAAACGACCAGGCGGACGTATTGAAGGAATCTGTATTGAAAGCCGCGCAGCAGAAGAGCCTGTTTTCAAAGGGAAAGATACTGCTGATCGACGACCTGGAGCAGCTGGATTCTTCAAAGCACGTTGTTGAGCTGATAAAATCAAGCCGGTTCCCGGTAGTTCTGGTCGCATCAAACCCCTACGATATGAAATTAGCCGCATTGCGCAATTATTGCAAGATGGTAAAATTCCAGAAGCTGCGCGCGGACGAGATAGCGCGCTTTCTAAAATTGATATGCGAAACTGAAGGCATAAAATACGAAGAAGCCGCCCTGAAACAGCTGTGCAGGACAAGCAACGGCGACATAAGGGCGGCTTTGATGGACCTGGAAACCTTGAAGCCTGAAGTGACATTAAGAAACGCCGGTGAATTGGGCGACAGGGGAAAAGAGGACAATATATTCGAGACGGTGCGGCTCGTATTGAAAGCAACCAGCATCCAGAGCGCAGCACTGGCAGTCCAAAACAGCGAGCGGCCGGAAATTGTTCTGGCGTGGCTTGAGGAAAACATACTGAACGAGTATACCGGCATTGAAGAGATCGCCGAGGCCTACGACTGGCTCTCAAAGGCGGATATTTTCTACTCCCGCATAATCAGAAGACAATCATGGAGCCTGCAAAAATACGCCAATGCACTGGGATTCTACGGCGTAGCACTCAGCAAGAGAAAGGCAAGGAACAGCTTCGTGCAGTATAGCGTGCCGAAGAGAAGATTCAAGGCAGGCAGCACAGAAGAAGATCTGGCTTCTTTGCTGCACGTTTCAAGAAGACGGATTGGCCTATATAGGCCTCTGATAAAATCTCTTGAGGAAAAAATAAAGCGTTAACCTTACAAAAAGAACGCGTGTGAAAATCTGTAAGGTTAACGGGCATAGCCTCTCTGTACCACCAAAAAGCTATTCTAAAAATTTTATATACCACCCCAGCACAATTATTTGCAGATACTAATGAAATGCGCTGCATAATTATCGCATTTCTTTCAAACACTTCCAGTGTTTAAAATGAAGCTCGTCATCAACATATCCAAAAGGCATTTCAACACGCTGCTGATTCTCGTTACTATCCTCGCTTCTGCAGGATTCGTCATCGCGATAACAAGCACGCAGGCATACCATCCGCTTCAGGACGTCGCGAAAAGCGCAAGCGACCTTACGAGCGTCGACGCAAACTCAAACGGGATAATAGACATAGCCGAGCTGGCAAACGGGCTGAAGATAACTGCGGGCGCCGGAAGCGGCAAGGTGCTGACCTCAGACGCGGCCGGCGCCGGAAGCTGGCAGGACGCTTCAGCGGGTGGAGG
>JAGVVX010000061.1 GCA_018304565.1 Candidatus Aenigmatarchaeota archaeon | reverse complement strand
CCGGCCTAGCCTCCAGAATTAATTATGCATAAACATTTTAAAGAGAAAATCGCGGTTCCTCATTGTTGTAATATTTTTAATTAGGAATGAGGATTAGAAGAAAGAATAATATTTTTTAATTAGGAATGAGGATTAGAAAGGAGAAAAACCTGGGTTTTCTCCTTCTTTAGCAGTTTGTAGGTGTTCTCGAGTACGTCACAACAGTGCATTCTGTCGTGATTATCACCCTGTCGAAGTTTGTGCAGGTGATATTTACACCGCCGCTTGCAGCTGTATTGTTTAAGTTAAATTCGAATGTTACAATGTCTCCTTTGGCTACACCCAGTGGAAAAGCCGTCATAGAGTTGCCTGTGCCGCCTGTTTTGTTTATTATATGTGCAGATATTATATTCTCCCGGACCTGGCCTGAATTCCTCACAACAACCTGTGCAGTACGCGTAGTCCCTTTGGTAAAATCAACAAAGATGCTTTCTATATCTATACTGGAGGACGTGCAGTTGACTGCCTCGCCTGTGCGGGTCTGTAGTGTCGATGCCTGGGTCTTTACAAGCGATGTGAACGACGGTCTTTACAAGCGATGTGAACGACGTGCTCACGATAAGAGAAATCAGGAGCGTTACTGCTATGAGCAGGACTGCAGCTATCAGCGTGCTTATGCCTTTCTGGTGATTTGGGGTGTTCATTGTTGTCACCTAACAGTTATTTGGGTTCCTGTCAAAGGTTGCAATGGTGCATTCTGTCGTAAGTGCAACGCGGTTGAAACTTGTGCATGTAACATTCGTAGTAATGTCGAATATAAGCGTAGTAAGGGCTCCTTTGGCTAAACTTATAGGATACGTGTCTGTAGGCGCGGCGGTGCTTCCTGTGTCATTAATCATTACACTCCTTACTATGTTCTCCCTTATCTGGCCTGAATTCCTTACTGTCAGTCTTGCCCTGTTGGCGAGAGCATCGATGTAAACAGCTTCTATTGTTATGTCAGAGCTTGTGCAGTTGACTGCCTCGCCTGTGCGGGTCTGCAGTGTCGATGCTTGGGTCTTTACAAGCGATGTGAACGACGTGCTCACGATGTCTTTACAAGCGATGTGAACGACGTGCTCACGATAAGAGAAATCAGGAGCGTTACTGCTATGAGCAGGACTGCAGCTATCAGCGTGCTTATGCCTTTCATCATATGCCTCTATACTTTTATTCTTCATGAGTGGTATATAAAGTTTAGCAGTTGTTCGGCCGCTGCTTATACGTGTCGCTTGCACACGAAGAAGCGACGCGCACCTGCGAGAAGTTTGAGCATGTTGTTATAGTGCCGTTTATGCTGAAGACTACAGACTTTATGTCGCCTATGGTAAGGTTGGGCAATGAAGAATTCAGGGGTGCCGCCTGGCCGTTTGTGTTCAGCAGCTGGGCAGATACGATGTTTTCTGTATTCCTGCCCGTGTTTCTCACCGATACCCTTGACAGGTTAGAGCTGAAATCCATGTAGACGTCCTCTATTACAATGCCTGATGCTGCGCAGTTGACAAATTCGGATGTTGAGTTGGTTATAGTGGTTGTTGAATCTTGCGTCAGTACTGTAAGCCAAGAACTGACAGAAACAATAAGGATAAGAGCAATGGCTATGAGAAGCACGGCGGCAACAACGCCGCTCACGCCTTTATGATACAATTCCATACCCATCATCCGCAGTTGGTTGGCGTTTTCTTGTACACGCCGTTCGAACAGATTGTCGAGACCTTTACCTGGGAGAAGTTGGCACAATTGCTTATCGTGCCGTTCAGGGAGAACTCTATGATCTTTACCTCTCCGCGGGCTATTGTCACTGTCTGGTTGCCCAGCGCTGTTGCGTTAATCCCGTTTGTGTTCAGCAGCTGGGCAGAAATTATTCTCTCCGTAAGCTGGCCTGTGTTCCTGACTGTCGCGCGGCTTTTGTTTGCACCGAAGTCTAGATAGACGTCGTCTATATTTATTGCCGAGCCGGAGCAGCTTGTCAGCCCTTCTGTCCGGTTCGATATCTTTTCGGTCTCTGTAAAAGAAAAGAGTTTTATCCAGCCAAAGATTACTCCTGACAGCAGGACAGTTATGGCTATAAGCAAAACAACCGCAATCATCGGCGAGACGCCTTTCATAAGAAATATCTTTGTCGGGCGTGCTATATAAAATTAACAGCAAAAGTTGGAATTAGCCGCATCTCAAGAATGCAACATCGCTGCCAGGCATGGAGTCAAAGGCCGTTTCAGGACAGTTTGTGCTGCTTACGATAGCCCTGTCTATCGTCCTGTTTATTTCATGACAAGATGAACTGCTGGTATTCGATATCGTCAGCACCTCGCTTGCATTCAGTTGTATGACGCCATTTGTGGTGAAAGTGAACAGGGCACCCGTTGTGTTTCTCAGATACAGGCTGTCTATCATTACATCCTTTGTGCCTGAATTGACAACAGTAACGTTCAACCTATGGCTTATTCCGGACGAGCAGTTGTTGTTGCAGTCAAAGCTCACGTTCCTTATGTAGAGGTTTGCGAACTGGCAATTAAGTTTCTCTTTGGTAATATTGGTGATTTGCTGTGTCCGCTCTTTTGATAATTTCGAGACGAAATCAGATGTAATAAGCCCCAATGTCAGCGCCAGGCCTACAAGCAGAACAGCAGAAATCATCATGCTTACGCCCTTGTACATAAGTAATCTGATAGGTTTCCAGATATTTATTCTTTCTCTTGGAAGAAGTGAAACTTCTTCGAGATCTTCGGAGAAACGGAGTTTCTCCGAGATTCCGAAATCCTTTGGATTTCGAGAATTTCAGAAAGCTCTGCTTTCTGCAGATATTGCGAGACTACAACGGAAGTCATAAAAACCGACTAGAACGGAGGTACAACAAAAACATTGGTTTTTGTGTACACATGGAATCTTTGATTCCATGTTGTATCGGAACCGATTAAATAAATCTAATTTATGGGTTCTGATTAGGGTGTCTATTTATAGAATTAACCTGGTGCCGAATTCGCGGCCGCAGCTCGTTGCAAAAACGAAGATGCTTTTTGGTGTCGTAGTGTCTGCCGTGTTATAGATAAACCAGTCACTTGTCGAAGGCTTGAGAGGGTCGGAGAAATTGTAGTTTTTCATCTGGATGTTTGTTTGCCCTTTGCTTTTCTGTGGGTCGCCGTATTCTATGTCAGACACGAGTCCCGTAAGGTTCTGCTTGTCATTCTGGTTCGTGACTTTGACGCTTATTGTTGTATTGGCAAAGTTTATAGAACTCAGGTCTATAGTGCCCAAGCAGTTGGCCTTGGCCTGCGAGTCAGTGATCTTGGAAGAAGTAATTTGGGTCGCAAATGCCGCCATAATGCCTGCTATTGCCATGGTCAATGCAATAAGTATAACTGTTGCAATCAAAGGCGAAATGCCTTTCATCAAATCACTGTATTTACTTGTTTCAGGCTATATAAATAATTTTTTCGCTAAATCTCGGAGAAGCTTCGCTTCTCCCAAGATTACAGACTTTCATCTTTCCAGCACACTTCTGACGTCAATGGTCAGGAAATCAGCGCCTGCATAAAGCGTATAGTAAATATCATACTCTATAGCCGAATTGTTGACAAAGAAATGAGTTGTGCAAGAAGGCATGCTCTTTCCGGATCGCAGCAGTTCGCTATAGCCTGTGCCTCTGGATGTGGACTGGTTGTCGTTTATGATTATGCTGCTGTTGACAAAACTGACGCGCGTGTTTCCGGTCTTCTCGTGCATAGAGACAATATTTTCTGTTGTATTTATCTGGGCCAAAGGCGATGTTCTCTGGGTCTTTTTGAAAGTGACATTTATGAAGGTGTTTTCCATTGTGATGTTTGTCAGGTTTGAGCAGCTAACGTCGTTGCCTGCGATAAAGAGAATATTCCCTTTTAGGAGTCTTGTAAGATAATCGGCAAGCCCCGCTCTCGAAGAAAAGCCGATCTGGATTGCATCCTCTTCCGGCAGTGTCTCAACCTCGCCCGCCGACCGTATATTTAACATTCTCCTTGAGTTTGTGCCTTCCTTTACAACCTCTCTTACGCTGTCATCTATCAGCTTTATGAGGTATTCCGCATCTCTCATCGAGGCAGTTTCCTTTGACGACTCGATCAAAGGGTTGCTGACGCTGACAACCAGTCCTATCGCAGTTATTATGACCGCCGTCAGTATCATCACCGTAAGCAATTGCTCCATGACAAATCCTTTTTCTTTTCAAAAAGAAAAAGTCTTTGTATGTCCCAAAAGAAAACATAAAAGACCAATTCTTTTCTTTATTTTTATTATAATTGCTTTTCTTTTCCATGAAAGATGGATAGAAGGAAGAAAACGAAGTTGTCTTCCTCTTACCAAGTTACATTGTAAGTATCTTTTACACTTACGAAATCATTGCCCTCCTTGACTTTTATATCGTAAAGCAGAATAAGGTAGTTTCTGTTGGATATTGTGACAGGAACCGCTTCCATGACATTTGAGCCCTTTATCGTATAAGTAACGTTCACTAGCACAGTGCCAGACAGTGGGGATGAGGTAATGGTATGAGCTGAAGTTCTTGTTTCATTCTTCCTGTCGTCAATCACGCCTATGAAAATGCCTGCTGGATCAGAACTGCTGGCGTTTACTGTGACATTTATGCTGTCTTTAAGGTAGTTCCCTATTGTCAACGAATAATTTTTGTCGCTGGCATTGAAGTAAGCAAATACATAGAAAACCTCAACATCCGCTGTATTCCGCAACAGACCGGAGAAGTTTGACAGATACCTTATTGCGCTGCCGTTAACATCATTGCCGAGCCTTGCAGCTGCGGCAATTGATTCGTATTCGGCCTTTATGTTCCTGAGTTGCTTGTCAAGCATCAATGATTCCTGCAGTCTGGTTTCCTCGACTGTCTTGTATATGCCGAGCAGGTTGCCAATGGAAATCAGGCCAAGCACTATGATGACTGAAGCAAGAAGGAACATCTGGCCTTTCATGGGCCGGGGATCGGAGATTCTTTGGCACCTCGGAGAAGCGAAGCTTCTCCCAAGACCTCCCAAGGTATCGGCCTTTACTTTCTCCAAAGCCACAGCTTTACCCTCCTGCCCATATAGTTTTCATTGAATGCGGACACATAATAGTCAAGGGTTATCACGTTTCCTGTTGTGGATACGCCGGTTGTTCCGCAGGTTTCCGCGCATATCTCGACCTCAGGTTTTATAGATTTTGAAAGCAGTGCTGAGAGTCTTGATTCTAGTTCCGCTTCCGAATTATTCTGGACAAGCTCGCGCAAAAGCCCTTCCCTGTTGATAAAGTCCAGTGAATTGAAACCAGACTGCTTGATTATGGTCACTTCTATTTCCGGTTTGCTTGGCGGGTTGGAGAAGAGGGAGACAAAGGTTACAAGCATCAGTATCATGCCAATAACAATTTCAAGCGTGTAAACATATCCTTTCATATTCATCATCTCTTTCTCATTTTTCTTTTGTTTTCCCAGAAGCTTGCCCCTTCTTATTCCGCCTGTTGAGTTCTGGAAAAGAACCAGTCTCTCGAGTGAAACGACATTAGAGCTTCTCGCTACTATATCGCCGTAATTCATAAATGCTGTGTTAGTCAAAGTGTCTGTAAGAAGCATGTTGAAATCGCTCCTTATCTGCGTCGAATTTTTCACATTTGAATAGCTGGATATGCTGAGCCTGTGGATTTTATTGTACTGCAGAGCCTCTATTTTTTCAGGCGCTGTGACAAGCTCATTCAGTATATCGCTGCCGGAAATACTCGAGCTTGCGCCTGTAAAATTGCTGTCGTCATCTATGTATACGGTGAAATATACCACAGCAAGCGAGTTCACGCTTGCGGCGAGAGAGATGTTGTCACCATCCCGCTGGTAAGGCACTGATGCATTTGCAGAATCGTAAATAACAGTGGAATTGAAATCATGCCGCTGGAAACCTAACTCGGACATATTGAGCCTGATTATTTCAGAGCCCAGGTCCGTGACATTCAGGCTCTGGTTTATGTAGAAAGGCTTGCTGTTATTGACATAAATCCTGAATCTTTTCACGGTTGTCGCAAGGCCTATCCTGCTTATGTTGCCGGTGCCGTTCCATCCTGAAGGCGAAAAATCTGTTTCTGCCGAACGCAGCAAAGAAAAAGCCTCCGTGCGCAGTGTTACTATATCTATTGTGTCTTTGACGTTGGTGAGATAAGATGTGACGCCCAGAATGATGAAGGAAAATACGACGAAAAATATTCCGATGCTTATCATGAAATCCAGCTGAATGACTCCTTTCCCTTTATTTTTTCTATACATTGCCTATCTTTATCTCCCTGGTGCCGTTTGAATATCGTATCAGCTCGAAAAGTGTCCTGCCTCCTTTTGTAGAACCAGAGTAAGTTGAATTGAAGCCAATTTTGCACGTTTCATTTATTAACACGTCGCCGTTTGTTTCTATTATCACGTCATTTTCAGAAAGTCTTGTCCTGTAGCCCATATCAGCTATTCTTTGCGGCAATGAAACGGTTATCCTGCCGCTGGATGTATTTGTAGGCGATATGTAAACCTGTTCAAGAAGCATCTTTTCAAACGAGGATTTCATTATGGAGCAGACCTGCGTTATCTCGTTTCTGCCCACAAAATCGCGATTGTCGTTTATTGTCGTTTTCATTGTTGCGATCACGATTATTATAAGTATTACACTCATGCCTACGATGAATGCATGGCTTACAAGCACTGACTGGCCTTTCATAATAGACACCT
>JAGVVX010000001.1 GCA_018304565.1 Candidatus Aenigmatarchaeota archaeon | reverse complement strand
TTCTGCTGTTTCTGAAGGCGAAAATCCGGCTCGAAGATGTCGGTATAACTGGCTGTTGATAACAGATATTGCAAGCCGTTCAATGCAACAAAGCATTCTCCTACTGTTATTAAATCTCTCATAAATTCCGACATAATCTTATATGTTCTGCAGTCTTTTTATGTGAGGGATGGAATGCAGCTTTTTGATTGGAGAATATAGTTTCTAATAAAGATTTCTGGTACTATATGTTAACGTTTGTTTATTTTAACATATTGATGATAAAGAATATTTCTGAGAAAATTTTATCGCAGCTCAAACTCTCACATAAAAAAGGCAACTATCGGACTCATTCAGAGCCTTTTAACTAAAACCCAAGTTGGTTTTTCGTAAAATCTCATCCTTTTGACAGGATCTGTTATGTCAGCACCTATAGCTGAATTTGTGTGAGTTAGCCAATAGGTTGCAGAAGCTCGGGTCTCAAAATCTTGCGTCTTGGCTGTGCCGTCTCTGGTCATACAATAGAACGTCATGTTATCACTACTATTTAGTTATATCTTGTAGTATAAAAGTATTTCTGTACTGCAGAAACTACGCTTTCACAATCTTCTTTTCCTTCGGCTTCAGCTTCGAGAATTTGCGCAGAACGGTCTCGAAATCTGTTGCAAGCTCCATGCCGTCCTGGGTAAGCCTGACGTACTTGATCCTGCCTTCTTTCTCGAATTCTACTATGCCAAGGTTGCGAAACATGTCAAGAAGTTTTACTGTGTGCGAATATGTGCAGTCTGTTTCTTTTGCGAGAACAGACACATATTTAGGCGCATTGCCGTTTTTTACGCTGAGAAGCAGTTTCACGGGCTTTTTCCGTAGAAAAAGATCTTCCAGCTCGCCTTTCAGTGTCATTTTTGAAACTTCCTAACAAATGTTACAGTTTTCATGCCGCCGCTTTGAAAAGAGGTGCACAAAATCACTAAAAGCATCTCATTTTTATCTGCTAGTTTATGGTTTTCCCGCCTTAAATATCTTAAATATATGTAGTATAATATATTTCCTGTTTATAGCGATGGAACAGATTTATCAATATGTATATTTAGGACTAAATTTATATATTACAACAGGTTCTTTACAACATTTATTTTATTACAGATTGTTTGTAAGCTACTTCTTGCAGTATATCTATAGCGCCTTAAAGGCATTTTTGGGCAATAGATTTTAAGCTGGTCATATGGAAATCACACTGAAGCCTGTCAGGCGCATATTCAAGCGTGCTGGTGCGAAGCGTGTAAGCGATCGTGCCATAAAAGAGCTTGCGCAGGCATCAGAAGAGCGGGCAAAGGCCGTTCTCGTCGAAGCAAAGAGACTCTCAGAACATGCAGGGCGCAGGACCGTGATGAAGCAGGACGTAAAGATGGCAAGGAAAACCTTGGAGAAGAAGTGAGTTATTTTTAGTCGCCTTTAAACATTTTAGCCGCGTAGTTATACGCAGTGCTTTTATGGACCTGATTAAAAAGATTTCTTCTGAAACCGGGCTGAGCGAGGAAGAAATACTGAATCGAATAGACGAAAAGCGAAAACAATCAGACATGATATCCGAGGAAGGAGCAGCATACCTTATTGCAAAAGAGCTTGGCATAAGCCTGCTGCGCAAACAAGAAAGGCTCAATATAGCAAGCATAATTCCTGGCATGCAGAACGTTGACATCATCGGCAGGATGACAAGGATAGCAAAGAAGGACTTTGAAACTGAGAAAGCCAAGGGCCGCCTTGCGAACGTCTTCCTTTCAGATGAGACAGGAACTGCAAGGCTTGTTCTTTGGAACGATGAAATAGAAAAATTAGATGATTTATCAGAAGGCGATGTCGTTCATATCAGGGGATTTGTAAAAGAAGGCCTTTTGGGCCCGGAAATCAGGATTGGAAGATACGGTTCAATAGTAAAGAGCGACGAGCAGATAACTGCAGTTACAGCAGGCCGGCGTTATGAAAGGAGCTCTATAGCAGACCTCAATGAAGGTGATGCCAACGAAGTAAAGGCCTGCCTGGTGCACGTTTTTGAATCAAACCCGTTTTACGAAATATGCCCCCAGTGCAACGGGAGGGTGAAGGAAGAGACAAACTACAAATGCGACGAGCATGGCAACGTCGAGCCAGCCCATGCGTTGGTTGTTTCTGGCATCATAGATGACGGAACAGAAAATATGCGCTTCGTTTCGTTTGGCGAGAATGCAGAAAAGATACTTGGGCTGAAAACAGGAGAAGCGCGAAAGGCATTCATGAAAAAGATGGATAAGAAAGTTATTTTTGAAAACGTCCAGCTGGGGAGAGAATTGTTGTTCGACGGTGTTGTGAGAAGGAACAAACTCTATGACAGGCTGGAATTCATTCTGAATAACATTAAAAGCGTTGACGTGAAGAAGGAAATTGAACGGTTGTTGGTGAAATAAATGCCAAAAAAAGCAAAAGTGGAAGAAAAAGAAGAACCTGAAGCGGCAGTGGAAACGAAAGAAGAAAACGAATTTTCGATAGAAAACCTGCCCAGAATAGGCCCCAAGGGGCTGCAGAAACTACAGGAAGCAGGTTATAATGATTTGAGGGATCTTGCCAGAATTTCGCCCAAGGAGCTTGCAGACGCCTGCGAGATAACCGAAGCGACTGCGCGGAACTACATACTCAAAGCGGGAGAGACAACAGGCATCGGAAATTTCAGGACTGCGGAAGAAGCATCCGAGAGGCAAAAATCAAAGGAAACAATAACAACAGGCAGCAAGATGCTTAATGAACTGCTTGGCGGCGGGGTGAAAACACAGGAAATAACGGAAGCGTACGGCGCTTTCTCCTCGGGGAAATCCCAACTTGGGTTCCAGCTTGCTGTGAACGTGCAGATGCCTAAGGAGAAAGGCGGGCTGAACAGCCAGTGTGTTTTCATAGATACGGAAGGCACGTTCAGTGCTGAAAGGGTTTCGCAGCTTGCTGAAGCACGTGGTCTGGACCCGAAGAAAGTATTAAGGAATATATTAGTAGCAAGGGCGCTTCACAGCGACCACCAGGTTATGCTCATTGATAAAGTGAGGGAGATGGTGAAGGAGAAGCAGATCAAGCTGATAATCATAGACTCTTTGACATCACTCTTCCGTGTTGATTTTTCAGGAAGAGGCGAGCTTGCTCCCCGCCAGCAAAAACTCAATAAGCACATACATGAACTGCAGATGCTCGCTGAGGATTACAATATAGCGGTTTACGTCACGAACCAGGTCATGGCGCGGCCTGACATGATGTTCGGTGATCCAACAACGCACGTGGGCGGCCATATTGTTGGCCATGGCACGGGCGTTCGCATGTATCTGCGAAAAAGCAAGCAGAGCATGCGCATCGCAAGACTTATTGATTCGCCGTCTTTGCCTGAAGGCGAAGCTGTTTTCAAAGTAACTGACAAAGGCGTGACGGACTGATGAGATTGCAATTGACTTATTTTACAGAACCAACATGTGGCACAAAATTCTACAGAAGACACGGGAGAAGAATACAGAAAGAATATCCTTCTTTAAGAGTCGCAATAGAAGACGTCCCGGACGGAATTAGCTTTATTCTTGAAGGTGGATGCCGAGATGTTAGGTATGCTGCTGCAATGATTTATGATTGTTTCATGATGCCGGCTGGTGTAGGTGGCGACACATGTGCTGTTGAATATGCGTTGAAACGCAATGAAGCATACCGAAGAAGTCTGCTACAAACAACACCTACTGGGATTTGTTAACTGGGTGGTAATTATTTCTTCATCAACGCTAGACCGTCAAGAATAAATTTGATACCCAAGAATATCATCAGGATTATAACGGTTATGAAGAGGTAAGAAATATTCGAAAAGACCGTAGTCAGCAAAACAAGCGAACTAGCAACATGCCCATCAAGATTTGGATTTGCCAAGCTTTCTTTATTCCAGTTTAATCCTGATTCTGCGTTGGCTTTCTGAAACTCTGCTATATATGTATCCAAAATATAAAGGCCCCGTATAACAGAAAATAAGAGAAGTAAAACGCCTAAACCAATTTGTATCTTTCCGTTTGTCGCTTGCTTCATTTATTGACCTAAACGATCTCTTTCTCGCTGACTATGACGAAGTCTCCGACGCTCTTCACGGATGAGAATGGCACCAAAAGGCGGTTAGCTTCGTCACGCTCCAGAGTCAGATCAGAAACGTGTCTTGTAGGCTCAACCAGAACCAAGCTAAGCAATTCTCCAGATTCAGAAATGAAATTCATGTCGCCTATGACACCGAATTTTCTTCCTGTTTCCTCAGAAACAACTATTTTTCCCATGATATCTTTCCCGCGGCTTTTCATCATCTTTTTCACCTTTCTACATTATACGCTTCGCAGGCTTAAATAATTTGATTTTACTTTTTTATGCTTCTTATGTGAGGGATAAAACAGTGTTTTTCATAAAGTAGGTTAAGGTAGGTTATTGTAACTGCTTCAAATCATGCGCGGACAAGAAGCGATTTTATTTTTGGCGTTAGCGAGTAAACAAAGGTTTTCTCGCTTTGCTGGCGCTCTACGTAGCCGTCTGCAAGAAGCATTTTCAGGATATTATTAACGCTTCTAACCGCATGCTGGCGCGATTTGTATTTATCCAGACTTAGCGAATCAGCAATTTGTCCTGGCGATAAAGATCGCTGTGAGAGTGTCTCAACAATATCGCGCTGCATCGGCGTGAATGTATCTAGAATTTCAAGCGAAACGCGTTCTTCTCTTTGTGATTCACTATTTTCAATATATTCTTTTTTTATTTCTGTTTCACCTCTTAAAATTGCTTTTGTTACAAGTTCATCGCAAACCCGCAGGATTTCGCGGGGAAAGCCGCCGCTTCTTGCGTGTATGAAATCCAGAAGTTCTTTGGAAAATTCATCGCCCGTACCACCAACGTGCTTAATTCTCTTTCTTATCATTTCTTCTGTTTCTTCTTTTGTGAGGGATGTAAGGTCGATCTTTGCCACAATTCTTTTCCTGAATGTTTCCAGTTTATCCATCAGTTTATCATCGAAAACAGGCAGGCCGGCCAGCACAAAGGAAATATTAGTTACCTGATCGCCAAGCACGCGCAGCCACTCAAGTGTCTCTACG
Source organism: Candidatus Aenigmatarchaeota archaeon (assembly GCA_018304565.1). Classification (GTDB taxonomy): domain Archaea; phylum Aenigmatarchaeota; class Aenigmatarchaeia; order GW2011-AR5; family GW2011-AR5; genus JACPDL01. The sequence goes on along the minus strand of JAGVVX010000001.1, from coordinate 13,433 downwards.
CTTGCTTCGTGCACTTCGTCAATCATGATAACAAGATGTCTTCTTTTCAGTTTTTTGTTCAAGAAATCAGGTACCTGATAGATATTTTTAAGGCCGTGCTTGAACATGCTCATGGGCCATTTTATCTTGAATTTCTCGTTGAAAATCAGTGCAAAATCCTCTGATTTTGAAGGCGGCTTGCCGATATAGAGGATATCGTATGCCTTCCCAGACATCTTTTCCACCCATTTCAACAGGGTTGTTTTCCCGGATCCTGTAGGGCCTGAGACGAAGACAAACTTGTGTTTTTCGAGCAGCATAAGCAGAAGGCGGTTTATTTGCTCCTGATAACCTACAAATAGGTAGGGGTATATGTTAAAAGTAAAGGGGTTTTCCTTCCATCTTTTTGTTTCAAACCATTTTTCAGGGCTTAATTGTTCTAATTTTTGCTGGCCTGAATGATTATCTTTATGTTCTGGCGCATCTTCGCTGTCCATACTTCATATAACTTCACCAACTTTATATGTTTTGTTATCTTCAACTTCACAGGATGTTCACAGAGCTTCATCAGAAACTGGCTTCAACTTCACGGAAATCATCGGTTTTTCTTCATGAATTCACGTGAACTTCATGAACTTCATGTGAATTCATATGAAGTTCGTGAAGGTTTTGTGAAGGTTTTGTGAATACCTCGTGAAGGTCTTTGTGAAGGTAATTATGGCTTTTAGTGGGAATAGAACACTTGATTGTGAGTATTGCCGTATCCTCTAACTAACTTTTGTGAGGATAAGAATTTCATGTTCACAGACCTTCATGAAATCTTCATACACCTTCACGGGATCTTCATGAAGGTCGCGTGAAGTTCATATGAAGGTCTAGTAGGTTAACAATATGTCAGAAACTGGCTTCGGCTGGCCGCAAAAGTCTGTTGAAGTCTCACATAAAAGCTTCTTGGGGAGAAGCGAAGCTTCTCTGAGATTATTCGCCTGGTTGGTTGATTAATTTGAGGATCTTAAGAATCTGCTGCACGCTACGGCCTTCTGCAAGCTTCTCAATGACAAAAGGCTTCAGCCGCACCACGCGCAACATTGTTTTGCTCTCTCCTGCCAGACTTATATCTTCTATAAACGGCCTGAGAAGCGAGTCAATGTACTTCGTAACAGTATGGTTGTCCATTCCAGTTTCTCTGGCAATCCTACGAATCCACACACCCTCTTGATTGGTATACAAAAACTCTATGATTGCAGCTATTTTCTTCTCGTCAAAGCCTTTCTTTCTACCCATATCAAATAGATTCCCCACCTGAGAATATAAAGTTATTTGCTGCTAAACTGGCCTAGAAACGCAGAATTTTGATGTCTTTGAAGCCGCATGACCACCTCTCACGAATCCGGCAAAGATGCCACCATAGCCCAATCTTGGGAGAAACGAAGCTTCTCCGAGATTCCAAAAAGCGTAGCTTTTTGAGAATATTGCCGTATGACTGGGCTGTGCTGCATTCGTTGCAATAAATATAATCCGCAACCAGAAACTTAAACATATCTGACTTAATAATTTCATGCGGTGCTTTCTGGCAGTAGATCTAGATGGCGGGTTAAAGGAAAAGGTCGCTGACATTCAGAAGGGTCTTGCCGGTTTTGACGTGAACCTTGTTAGCAAGGAAAATCTGCACTTCACGCTAAAATTCCTTGGAGAAGTCAACGAAGAGGTAATTGAAGAGGTTAAATCGAAGGCTCGGAAAATAGCATCCAGCTTCTCGCCATTTAGCATTGACATAAATGGCATGGGCGCCTTTCCTAGCCTGAATTATGCCCGCGTCGTCTGGATAGGTGCAAAACAGCTATACGCGCTGCAGAAAGCTGTTGATGACACGCTGGCGGATATTTTCGGCCGCGAAGAAAACATAGTTCCGCATTTGACATTAGCAAGGGTTCGTTCGTCGGGGGATAAAGATGCTCTTAGAAATTTCATAGAAGCGAGCAAGAATGTAGGCATAGGAACAATGGTCGTAGGGGAGATAAAACTGAAGATTTCTGTTGTGACAAGGAAAGGTCCTGTATACGAGGATGTTGAAATTTTCAGTTTGGAGTAGGTGATAAGATGATTTCGGATAAGAAACTGATCTATATTTCTTTGATAATATCCGTAGTGGGGTTTCTTTCTATGGTTGCTATAACAATAGGTATAGAGACGAAGTACGTATCTGTAAGCCAGATAACTTCAGAAATGGCGGGACAGGAAATCACTACACAGGGTACAATAGATTCTTATTTTACAAACGAAGGAAATGTCTTCATAGAACTGAAGAACAGGACATCGATAAAGGTTGTTATGTTTTCGCGTGAGGCAGGAAAGCAGCCATGGGTTTATGATTTGCGGAAAGGGGATTCCATAGCTGTCGAGGGCAAAGTTCAGATATACAAGAATGAGCTTGAAATTGTGGCCGATAAAATAACTGCAATAAGCCTGTCTTAACTGCTTTTAAAATCTAATTAACATAATTTCCCAATAAATTATCTAAACAGGTGCTCGAATGGAGATCATTATTCTTGCAGGAGGCATGGGAAAGCGGCTCAGGCCACTATCTGAGAACATACCTAAATGTATGGTTCCCGTCAACAACCGGCCTCTATTAGACTACCAGCTCGAATGGCTGGACAAATACAAAATAAGCAGCATAGTTCTTGCATGCGGCTACAAATGGGAACACATTAAGCAACTCTACGGCGACAGGTTTGTTTATTCCGTGGAAAAAGAACCGTTAGGGACCGCAGGCGCCGTAAAACTGGCTTTAGAGCATATAGAAGGCGATGAATATATTGTGCTCAATGCTGACGACCTTACGAATGTAAACCTGAATGATTTGATCAAGTTTGGAAGCAATGCAACTGTTGTGGCTAACTTTCACAGCCAATTCGGCATTGTTGACATGAATGACGGTAAAATAGTGCAGTTCAGGGAAAAACCGCTGCTGCCTTACTGGGCAAACACAGGGCTGCATCTGCTGAACAAAGACGTAAAGATGCCAGCAAAAGGCAGCCTGGAGCAGGATGTACTTCCTATACTTGCGAAAGAAGGCAAACTGAAAGCTTACAAGCATACTGGTTTCTGGCAAACCGTGAACACGGTTAAGGAGCTGGAAGAAGTGGAGGCTTTCTTCAAAAATAGTAAAATGTAGCTAATGAAAGAATTCATTTACATAACATAGCCGCTGTTTTTGATTTCATTTTTAAGCAGCTGGGAGAATTCTTTTTCCATGCTTCGCAATCTTTCATCGCTGTCTGCTTCCATGGTAAGCCTTATCGTCGGTCCTGTGTTGGAAGCCCTTATGAGAATCCAGCCATAGGAAAAATCAACGCGCACGCCATCCATTGTATTTACATTATTGTATTGCTGTGAAAATTTGGTTTTCAGATTATCAACTACTTTGAACTTTTCAGTGTCGTCGCTTTCAAAATTTATTCTTTTGAAAGGAAGCATCTTTATTTCATCTGCTATCTCTGATAATGATTTTTTAGATTCAGTTAAAGCTTGAGCTGCCAGTAAGCTTATGGCCAAGGAATCATCAAAGGGAAATATTGATGGCACAACATAATGGCCAGTAAACTCCATTCCAAAACAAGCTTTATTCTTCTTTGCACAGTCAACAAGGTAAGGGTGACCCACTGGAAACCGTATCAGTTTTTTACCGAGTTTTGCAGTAATTTTATCCACAACCGTTGTACACTCAACGTTTGCAACTACCGGTCCGTTTTCTTTGTTTAATACGTAAGTTAGCAATAAGTAAGCTGTTTGTTCAGGTGTAATCTTCCGGCCTTTCTCGTCCACAAGAAGCATTCTGTCCCCGTCGCCGTCATAAGCGATCCCCAAGTCATTCTCTTTCGCTTGTTTCCTTAATTCTTTTAGTTCATCTTCTGCGGGCTCTGGGTTTCTATTTGGAAACGCACCATCGAGTTTGCCATATATACTCTCAGCGTCTGCGCCTGCTTTTTTGAATAATAGTTTTACAATAATGCCGGCCATTCCGTTGCCACAGTCTAGAATTACTTTTACTTTTTTCTTTAATTTTACTTTTGAAGTAACATAATTAACATAATCGTCAATCGCTTCAGCTTCGGGTATTTTTGTTAATTTGCCCCTTTTCTCTTTCTTCTCTTCTTCATTGAAGATATCTCTAACGTGAAAATTCTCTTCATCTACATAGCCTATACCGCCAGAATGAAAAAACTTTACGCCGTTCCATTCCTTTGGCAGATGCGATGCTGTGATGTATGCGAATTCCATCTTGTGTTGCCATGCGTGGAACATGCCGACGCCTAAAGGCAGCAGTCCAACGTCAACAACGTTTTTGCCTGAAGATGCTAAACCTGCAATGAAAGCGTCCTTGAGGCTCTTGCTTGACAACCGCATGTCTCTGGCGACTACAATTGTTTCGGTTTTGGCCGTCTGCCCGAAGGCGTTGCCTATGCGGCGCATTATCTCTTCGTCTAGATCCTTTCCATAAATGCCACGTATATCATAGCTGCGGAATATGTGTGAAATGTCTTGCATAGAAAAGCACCGCTGAGTCAAAACAGGCCGGCTATGTAGCCGATTTTACAGGAAGTGAAAAAATCAGCTCCCAGAAGAAATAGAAAAAAGGCCAATACTGCAGTAAACACAGCATAAAAAATAAATTTACTTTTACCTTCTTTGTTCCAAAGAAGTTTATTGATTACAACACTTATTATGACTGGTACAGCCAGCGCAAGCAAAACTGTTGGTAACAGGTATGTAACACAAACTGTCATACTTACACCAGTTCTACTTTCCGTTCTTCCAGTCCATCAGAAATTGTGTGATGAGACGGACTCCGTAGCCTGTGGCGGATTTGGGCTGATAATCGCGTTCTGCTGGAAGCCACGATGTGCCTGCGATGTCGATGTGGGCCCATGACGCACTGTTTATGAATTTCTTCAGGAACGCTGCGCCCTGTATTGTTCCAGCTGACGGCGAGGGGCCTTTGCTTGTGTTGCGCACGTCGGCTGACTCGCTCTCTATTGCTTCATCGTATTCATCCCAAACGGGCAGCTGCCATAACCGCTCAAAAGATTTGTTGCCTGCTGCTTTCAGTTTTTCGATCAGCGCTTCGTCGTTGCCCAGGACTGCCGCGGCTTCGTAACCCAATGCCACCACGCACGCGCCGGTGAGTGTTGCCAGATCGATAATTGCTCGCGGCTTGAATTTTTCTTCCGTGAAGCTGAGTGCGTCTGCAAGAATGAGCCTGCCTTCTGCGTCTGTGTTGATTATTTCCACGGTCTTCTTGTTGTAAGCTGTAACAATGTCTCCCGGCTTCGTTGCTGAACCGGACGGCATATTTTCAGTTGCAGGCATCACACCAACAACGTGAATTGGCAGGTTAAGCTTTGCAGCGGTTTTCAGTATGCCCAACACCGCCGCCGCGCCGCATTTGTCGCTCCTCATATCTTCCATGTACTGCCAAGGCTTGATGTCTAATCCGCCGCTGTCGAAAGTTATACCTTTGCCGACTATAGCTATGGTTTCTTTTGCGTTTGGATTGTGCTCAAGAACGATCAGCTTTGGTTCTTCTACACTGCCTCTACTGACGGCAAGAATGCAGTTCATGCCCATCTTTTCTATCTCCGCTTTGCTGTAGACTTTTATCTTGAGCTTGCATTCCTTTGCAACTCTTTCTGCTTCATCGGCAAGCTGCGTTGGCGTCATGATGTTTGCAGGCGTGTTTGAAATGTCCCTTGCTTGATTTACAGCGTCGGAAATTATTTGTGCGGTCTTTATGCCCCTGTTAACATCATTTATGTGCGAAGAGTCTGTGAGTAAGAATACGCCTGCAATTTCGTTTTGGTTTTCGTCCCGTTTCTTGTATTTCGAAAACCTGTAGAGCCCAAGCGCAGTTCCTTCGGCTGTTGCCTGCACGGCTTCCTGCGAGAACTGAATATTGTGTAAAGTTGTTGAAAATTCCTTTATGCCTGTATTCCTTATGTTCTTTGCAACGAAGCCTGAAACCTTTCTTAGCTTTTCATTATTGAGCTCAGTCTTCTTGTCCAGGCCGACGAGCATGACACGTTTTGCAGCTATCTTGCCATGGGTACTTACAATGTGGAATTCCTTGAACTTGCCAGAAAATTCCTTTGATATTGATAGGTCCTTCAGTGCGCCGTTAAGCGCTTTGTCGACCAGCGCCGCGTCTTGCGTCAGCTCGTCGCCGAAAGCGCCGACAATTAATGCAGCTGTCTTGTGCTTTAGAATTGGCTCTGATGTTGCTTGCATCTTCATATTATCACTATAATTAATTCCAGTTAATTATTTAAGCCGGGGGATACAAAACTATATATGCAATTAGCCGGAGAAACTGCACATGCTGCTTCTTGGCTTACGACTATGAATTGCACGAGCGGTATTAAGTTTACATTCTATTAATCCGGGATGAATCTTTTTCTAAAAGACGACCGTTCCTTACCATCTTAGTAATGAATTAAAAATAAAAGGAGTGATTATTTATGCTACCGACATGCTGCGGCACTGAAATGAAAGTTAAGATTGAAACTTCCGGGTTTTATGAAGTCGAATGCGAAAACTGCAAAGACACGGTTTACATAAAGAAGAAATCAGGCTTCAGACCTGTGCTACTCGATGACTAGAGAAAAAAGGAAAAAATAATTGATGGCAATAGCCACGTATCCGCCGACGACTAAATTATTTTGTCAGGCAGACTAGGCCTTTTTCTGTGAGAAGATAATCATTCTCGATCCTAATGCCCTGGTTGCTGTAAATGCCCGGCTCAATGGTAAAAGTCATGCCCGGCTTCATGATGTCTGTGCTGTGTTTAGAGAGTGCAGGCTTTTCGTGGACTTCAATGCCGATTCCGTGGCCAAGGCTGTGAATAAAATATTTTTCCTCTTTTCCTAGGCGTTTTCTGACGAATATGTCTGCTTCGCTGGCCTTTGTGCCTGACTTAATTTTATCTTCTGCCTCCTCAATGATTTTTTCGAGCATTCGCTGCTTGCTGCTACCAATGGTTCGCGTGATGTCCGAGCAGTAGCCGTTGAAGCGCAAGCCGAAATCTATAACTATGGGCTCTTTCAGTTTTGCTTTTGTGGGCCTATGGTGCGGGAATCTGGAATTTTTCCCTGAAGCAACAATGGCTGGAAAGCTCGGTTCGCAGCCCTGCTTGCTCATCATGAATTCCACTATTCCTCTGAGATCTTGTTCAGTGAGTTTAGGCGATATTGTATCTTCTATTTTGGGCCACAGCCTGCTTGCTATGCTGCATGCCTGCTTAAGCTGTTTTATTTCGTAATCGGACTTAATTTCCCTGATCGATTCCAGTTTCTGTGAAATGTCAACTGGTTTTATTTTCAGCTTCTCCATGATTTCCGCGGAGATGCGGCGCTTGTTGATACCGACCCTTTTCCCCGCAACAATTTTTGAGAAACTGCTGAAAGGCGCAGCTTCGACGTCTTTGATCCACGAAAGCCTTGCCCTTGAGTGCTCCAGCTCTGATGTGAATATTTTTGGCGCGCGGAAATCATAGTAGAAAATGCCGTTTACATCCGAGTTTGTGAAATAAAAAAAATTCGGGTCCGGCGAGGATTCGAGGTTTACTATCGCTATTGAATCCATTCCGGGCTGTTTTAGCTTCTCCAGCCTTTTCTTTAGCTCAGACATTTTATTCAGCTATCACAGTCATGTTTGTCCTTACGCGCTCCTTGTAGCCGCCGGCAACCAGGAACTGTACGCCGTGCTTTGTAAGCATATCGGCTATGTCTTGGCTGATTTTGCCGTCCATGACAACGGCGAATACAGGACCAAATTCTTCCAAAGCTTCTGGAAGGCCGCTTATCGACACTTTGCTGATTATCTGCATGTCTTTGCTGACAAGGTATGCTGCCTTTGTGCCAGTGAGTTCCTCGAGCAGCGTGTTAAGAAACGTCTTCGTTTCGCTGTCAACCGGCCTGTCTTCTTGGCGGCTTTCTCTTGCCTGGGGTTTATGATCTTTCAGCATTTCCATGTACTGGCTTACGGGCGTGCGGTCGCGCAGTGCCTTGAATATCTCCTTCTTTGTCAGTTCTTCGACCTCTTTGCCTTCGTCTGCCCGTGCTATGAAATCAATCTCAGCGACAGAAAGAAGTTTTTTCATGTCAAGTTCGCCGCCGCGGTCGCCGTCAAGAAAAGCTGTTACGGTCTTCTGTTTGGTTAGTGTTATAACCGCGTCTGGTATCTTGGAACCTTCTATGGCTATGCAGTTCTTTATGCCGTTCTTGAGCAGCGTGATAACATCGGCCCGGCCTTCAACAACGATTATTTCTTCCGATGACATGACATCGGGTCCGCAGCTCAGGCCATGATAAGAAGATACTTCACGCGTACGTACAGCTTCCTTTATGATCTCGGCAATACGCTGCGAATCAGGAAGGTCGTTATCCGACATGGATTTCAGAATATCCTTTGCGCGTTCAATGACAAACCTGCGCTTTTGCGAGCGCACGTCTTCAACCTTGACCACCTCTATTTCAGCGTCGCAGGGGCCAACCTTGTCTATTGTCTCAAGGGATGCAGCAAGGAGTGATGTTTCACTTGCATCCAGGCTTGAAGGAATAGTGATTTCTGCATAAGCCATGCCTTTGTTCGTGTCAACCATTACTTCTATCCTGCCGATTCTTCCTGTTCTCTGGAGCTCGCGCAAGTCCAATTCAGCGCCCAAAAGCCCTTCTGTCTGCCCGAATATTGCACCGATGATATCGGGTTTCTCCACAACGCCCTTTGCCTGCATCCTGGCGTGTATTGAATATTTTGCAAAGTTTTGTGCTAATTTTGCCATTTAATTCACCTCAATTTTACGAGGCGTAGAAACAGGTTCACTTATCTATCTCATCTGAAAACCGGGTTGAAACGATAAACATGAATTTCCCTTGTTTTTCTTTATGATTATTTTGCTGCTGTTTGCACGGCAGCAATTGATAGTACCTTATTCTACGCTTCTAAGAAAATAGAACAGGAAGGCTTTTAAGGATTGCTTGCTTTTAAACCGCCTTTGCCTGCCTGGCTTTCTTGCTGGCTGCTTCCGCGAAATCTACCATGGCTTTATCGATGCGCTTTATTTTGTCGTCGGCAGATTTCAAGTACCGGGGGAACAGATGCTTCAGATAGTAGTCAGTGAACGCCGAAGAGAAGAAGCCTTCGGACATTATTGAGCAAACAAACCTGGCTGTGATGTCAATTCCCAGATAATTCACGCTGTTCGTTTCGCCGAGCGTATTGAATTCCACGACAAGATGCGAGGCGCGGTCTGTATTCTCGACTATCTCGAAATTAAGCGTGGTTTTCCTTTCCGGGCCGTCCGTTTCGTACTTGTTTTCCTTTTCTACTATATTGCCAAACTGAGAAGCAGCTTCCATCAACTCAAGCGCCAGACTGTAAGGGTCCTTTGTTTCTATGATGATCCTCCTTGTGAGCAATGTTTCTTCAACCTGCATGATAGAAACTGGTTCCGTCAGAATAAAAAGATTTTTGCAAAGCCCGGTTACCTGCACTCGGAACAGAGGTAGACGCCCCCGACTTCTTCGACGTCGTCTGCGAAATTGCCGCATGTTTCACATTCCAAGAACTCGAAGTCTTCTTCCTTCATCTCGCGCTTGCCAAATTTGAGTCGTTCAAGCATTATCTCAACCAGCGCAGGCTCTATGCGCAGTATATCGTTGTTTGTTATGATGCCCGCGAGCCTGTCCATCTCGAATACAAGGAGCTTTTCTATACCTTTTTCAACCATGATACGCGCCGCTTCCTCGATCGTTTTGTCAGGGGATACGCGAACTATATCCGTGGTCATTATCTCGGAAACCTTTGTGCCGCGCTTGTCTGCGACGTGCTTGTACACTATGTCAGAGGTAGTGACAATGCCTTTCACATTTTTGTCGCCTGTTACGACAACAGAGCCTATCTTTTCTTCCTTCATGATGCGGGCGGCGTTTTCTATCGATTCGTCTAGGCCAACTGTCCTAACCTCTTTTTTCATGATCTCTCCTATGCGCACGGTGAGTTTCATAGTTAACACTGTTTTTGTAATCTATATATAAAATCCGGCTTATGTTTATATTCCACCCAAATATTTATAAACAGGCACTAAGATGGTTCTATGGTTCATAGTTACAAGAAAGGCTACTCTCGCGAGTTACAGCTGGTTCATCTGCTTTCAAGCAAAGGGTACATGGTTGTGCGAACGCCGCGATCTGGAAGGATAAACCTTGCTTCGCCTGACATCATAGCGCTAAAAAACGGCAGTATCACCGTCATAGAATGCAAAGCGCGTGAAGAGGCATTCAAAGTGGATGGCGAGCAGCTGGATGAGCTAAAACAATGGCAGGCTGCAGGCGCCAGGGCGTACGTTGCATGGAAACTTGCCAGAAAAGACTGGGTTTTTCTGCACCTTCATGACGTGGTTGGCAACAGCGGCAACATAGGGAAAAAATTTGCATTCGAGAAAGGCTTAAAGCTGGAGGATATTGATCCTGAGCGGCTGATTTAAATAACTTTTTTCTGAAAGGGGTATATAATGCGTTCTGACATTTCCGGATTTTACAAGCTGCCCGTTGAAAGGCGGCTGCGAATACTCAGGGAACGGGCGGGGCTTTCGAAAAGCGACATAAAAACACTTGCACATAACAGTGCCCTGCTGCATGAAACTGCTGACATGATGATTGAGAATGTTGTCGGTACCATACAACTGCCAATAGGTATAGCCACCCATTTCAAAATAAACGGCGTGGACAAATTTGTGCCGATGGCAATAGAAGAATCATCTGTTGTCGCGGCTGCTTCGTATGCAGCAAAACTTGCTAGGCCCGAGGGCTTCAAAGCAAGCAGCGATGAACCGCTAATGATCGGCCAGATACAGCTGAAATCGATAAAAAATATGGAAAAAGCCAAAAAGGACATTGTAAGGCGGTTTGAGGAACTGAAATCCATTGCAAACGGCAGAGAGTCGGTACTCGTCAAGCTGGGGGGCGGGCTAAAGGGCATCGAGTTGCGAGAGCTTGACACAGACAGGGGAAAGATGCTGATTGTGCATCTGCTTATAGATGTGCGCGACGCGATGGGTGCTAATGCGGTGAATACTTATTGTGAGGAAATAGCCCCATATCTTGAGGAACTGACCGGCGGGAAATCCGTTCTAAAAATAATTTCCAACCTTGCTGCGAGGCGCATTGTGCGCGCGCGGGCTGTTTGGAAAAAGAATGACTTGGGCAAGGAAACTATAGACAGGATTCTTGATGCTTATGCATTTGCAAAAGCAGACCCTTATCGCGCGGCCACGCACAACAAGGGCGTAATGAACGCTATAGATGCTGTCATGATTGCAACATGCAACGACTGGCGCGCCGCGGAAGCCGGAGCTCATGCGTACGCCGCATTGAACGGCTACAAGCCGCTGACTGCCTACGAAAAAAACAAGAACGGTGATCTGGCAGGAAAAATAGAACTGCCTCTTGCGGTGGGCCTTGTAGGCGGCGCAACGCGGATGCATCCTGTTGCGCAGGTTGCCTTGAAAATACTTGATGTTAATTCCGCAAGAGACCTGGCGGAGGTTGTTGCGTGCGTAGGATTAGCAAACAACTTTGCCGCGCTGCGCGCAATGGTGAAAGAAGGCATTAGACAGGGCCATATGAAGCTGCACGCCACGAATATAGCGCACATGGCCGGCGCAAAGGAAGAGGAGATAGCCCTGGTAGCGAAACGCCTTGTGGAAGAAGGAAATATATCATACTCGCGCGCGCGACAGGCTGTAAAACAAGTAAGATATGATATCAGAAAGAAGAAGATAAAGAAACTGATAAGAAGCGTGAGGCAAAGGGTGCAGCACAAAACTGAACGGAAAAACTAGAGAAGGGCCTCGATGAGGCCTGCAGCTGCGAGCAATGCTTCTGCTGTTGCCAAGTATGCTACTGAGTCAAGAAATATCTGCTTGAATTCTTTGCTGTTAATTTTCTCCTTTACTATTCCAAAAGACAATATGCCGCCCGCAAGCCCTGCGATGAAATACGCAAGTATTTCCGGCACGCCGTGAAGCGCGATGCTGCCAAGCGCCGAGGGCAGGCCCACAAGATACGCTGCCGGGAGCGGGACGCTTGATGTTAATGAATTCACGGCCGACCCGGCGTACACGGCTATCACGGACGCGTTCCACGCCAGAATAAATATCGCCCCGGCACCCATAATCACCGAGAAAAGAAACATAAGAACCATCACCTGCGTGTTGTTCAGGAATATCCTGAGGAAATCGGTTTCCGGGCTGCTTGCAAGGCCCCTGAGCACGCTTGACTGCAAAGAGAACGCATCATGGAACGGCAGGAAGATGAAAACAAAGCTTGTTGCGATCACTATGCCAAGGAAAAACGCGGTGAAGATCGAGATTATGCTTTTATGCCGCATGAATATGTTGCCGCCGGATTTTCTTTCCGCATAAATATCCTCCTTCGCCTCTTCCTGCTCAAAGCGCCCCTGGAAAAACGGTATAAAGAGTATCGTAATTAGTGCAATTGAAAGTATTGACGCCTGCTGCGGGAATATCTGGATAGCAAGGAAAACTGAAACCAGCGTATAAACAAAGGACAATAAGAGGATGTGGGAGAATTTTTCTGCCTTGCGCGGGTCGAGTATAATCTCAAGGACCATGATAAAACAATGTTTCCCGCTTTATATAAAAAGAATCCACAATGTTAGAAGAGGGCAGAATTCTTTGTATCTGAGAATATCAGCAAATATTCTCCATATAAACAACTGTATAAGATACAAATTTGCTGAATTGATTTAAAAACTTTCCTTTAGTTTTGTTAACATGCAAGTTGGAATTACAGGCTATGGTGCTTACATACCGTACTATCGGATTAAGGCTGAAGAGATAGCGCGCGTATGGGGGCAGAATGCTGACGTCATTAAGAAAAGCCTGATGGTTCTTGAAAAAAGCGTTCCTGATTCTGACGAGGACACGATAACAATAAGCGTCGAGGCTGGAAAGAACGCGATTGCGCGTGCCGGTATAGAACCGTCGCGCATTGGTGCTGTTTTTGTGGGATCAGAAAGCCACCCATATGCTGTAAAACCTTCCGGCACGGTGGTTGCAGAAGCCTTGGGCATAACGCCGGAGGTTATGATAGCTGACCTCGAATTTGCATGCAAGGCCGGCACTGCTGCAATGCAAATTTGCGCCGCCTTGGTAAAGGCAAAAGAAATAGAATATGGCTTGGCTATAGGCGCCGATACCTCGCAGAGCAGGCCCGGGGACGTGTTAGAGTACACTGCTTCTGCCGGAGGCGCTGCTTTTGTAATCGGCAGCGATCCGCTGGCTATCATGGAGGGCACCTACTCGTTCGCTACCGATACACCTGATTTCTGGCGCAGGGAAGGGGAAAAATATCAGGTGTAGCGGTAGCGAACGA
>JAGVVX010000062.1 GCA_018304565.1 Candidatus Aenigmatarchaeota archaeon | reverse complement strand
TCGGTGTTGTACCATGCGGCTGGCTGCGGTGCTGTTTCTTCCGCCCAAAGCGACGTTGTCGGTTCGGGTGTGACATACTTCCGGACCATGATGTTGTCATAGCTGACATCAAACGGTCCGGCTCCATTTGTCACATCCGGCCCGAACGTGAAACTCAGATTCACGGCGGATGTGGCTAGTCCTGTGCGTGTCGCTTTCAGGATGCCGTTCTCCAGGTGATGTGCCGTGCCGTTGCCCAGCTTGCGTTGTGACACGTTCTGACTGGCGAATGTCGTGGCGTCAAGCCCGCTGTCTGCAATGTCAATCCAGCCACCGCTATAGTACTGGACACGCTTGTTTGTGCTTGATTCGCTGTTTATCATGATCCCACTTGAGAAGCCAAATGAAGCTTTCCAATTCTGCTGTATACCTGAAGTGCTTCTGATGATGCTGAAAGCAGATTCCACATATATATTAGGTCCGAACAGGAAGCTGTTATTTATTCCATTGAAACTGGAATTTGTGTTGATGCCAAAAGTATCGAACTGGTTTCCTGCATTGGTAGTGCCGCTTACATTTAATTTTCCTTTTATCTCTGTCACAGAGACTCCTGTGCCTGCGGTCACAACACTCAGCTGGCCGCTTATGATGCCGTCCTCAAAGTCGTCGTAGAGCAGGTAGACCAGGCTGCCGTTTGCCGGCGGGCTTGCGGCGTTTGAATTGTTATAGTAAACATAGAGCGAGTCGTTGCTGCTGCTGGAGCTTATGTTGAAAGGCACCTTGAAGTGTATTTTTGTTGCCGTCGTGTTCCACTGTGTTGAATAGTTTATCCTGTCAAGCTCCGCGTTTGTTGCGCCGTTCCAGTAGACTATGCGGATGTCGTGCGTTTCCTGTTGTTATGTTTATCTGCCTTCTGTTGACCCATGCCGTATCATACCATCCAGCGTAAGCTGGCTGGACGAGCAGAACTAAGAAGGCTGCAGCTATAAGAACCATATAGTATTTCCTGGGAGAAGCTTCGCTTCTCCGGGATTCCAAAAAGTTGCACTTTTTGAGAATTTTCATGAAATCATCCTGTCATTTTTGAAACTTGTTTCGGAAATCAGGCTAAGTCTTACTTAGCCTGTAACGTTAAGCGCAGCCGTGCCGCAGCGCGCGCTGTGTAAAAGCTTTAAGTTGTTTGCGTGCGAATCATGTCTTGGGAGAAGCGAAGCTTCTCCGAGATCTTCAGAGAAACTTCGTTTCTCTGAGATTCCGAAATCCTTTGGATTTCGAGAATTCCGAAAAGCTGCGCTTTTTGAGAATAATCTGTTTTGCAAAAACGCGTTGTGGGAAATATGAAAGTGAACAAGAAATCCGCAGAAAAACTTGTCAAGGAGATAAACGAGGCTATGAAGGATTCCGAGTTCCGCAAAGCCCTCGACAGGTTTATCAAAGAGACTAGCTGATGTCATTTTTGAAACCACCGTAACTCCTGAAATTCGGCGTCTTCTCGCCTCTTATAGAATTTACAATGCTGTAGGCAGTCTTTGCCTCCTTCGAGAGCATTGTGTCGTTGTCGTCCGAGTAAACAACGTCAAGGCCTTTCTTTGCCGCCGCCGCGACGATGACAAGATCGGTCATTATTTTGTCCTTGGCCGCCGAGCCGCCTGCTGTCCTGTAAGATACGAAATAAGCCTCTGCGAGTTCCCTGATGCCCTGCGTAACTGAAATTTCATGTGATTTTATCAGGAGTGCGTAAAGTCCTAGGATAAGGGGCCTCAGTTTCTTCGCCCTGCCTTTTACATACTCCAGCTTGCCTTTGGACATTTTCCTCATTTCCTTTCTTACGTCATCACAGCCGTAGACTATCACGCCGGATTTACCTATACGGCTTATGACGAAATCCGTGTCGCCTTCCCTGATAATTCTCCCGTAGATGTTCGTGTCAACTATTACCCTTTTCATTCATTTCACCTTCTTCTCCAGCAGCGCGAGGCGCGATTCCAGCTGCGAGTTCTTGGCTGGCAGCTCCGCAGACTTCGCCTTCAGCGCGGAGTTCTCGTCCGCGAGCCCATGAAAGGCAAGCTTTAAATGTTCTGAATGAGAAATACAATAACGCCTAACAAGCGGAAGTGATTTTTTATGGCGGCCAAATACAAGCACAGGATAGCAAGGCAAATAGCGAAGGCTATGGAAGATCCTGAATTCCGAAAAGACGTCAAGGAATTTATTCGGTATCATAGCGGCCGCCCCTGATTCTTTGATGCCAGCAATTCCGCCCTAAAACTCCTGTAAGTTTTGAAGTTGGGGTCCGGCAGTCCGTACAACTTATTTACAGTACGGTAAGCCGCAACGGCAACATCAGTCAGCATTGATTTCTCGTCGTCGGATACAACTATATCAAGCTTGTATATTGTAGCTGTTGCTATGATTATCATGTCATTTTTCAGTTTCTTGCCGGAGATGCCGCCGCCCCGCTTTCTGTACCCAGCCAGATAATCCTTTGCAAGCGCTGCAATCAGCTTGTTATAGCGGAGGTCGTGGTGGTCTTTCCTTACAAATGCCCTGTACAAAGAAAGCAGAATATTTCTCAGGTTCTTTCCCCCATGGAAAACATGCCCAGGCGTTTCCCTAAGCTCATTTTTGATTGCATCGGTTCCGTAGATTACAAACTCCTTCGACAGCTTCTGTAAAATCATGTCTGTTAATTTCGGCTCCTCCACCAATTTCCCGTACACGGACGTATCAAAGATTACCCTTTTCATTTGTTTCACCTTACTGTTACAATCATCCCGTCATTTCTGAAACAAGCGCCGTGCCGTTCCAGTATCTTATCGCCACAACACGGCCGTTCGTGTCGAGCCATCTTTTCTGGCTGACATTCGATGAACAGCAGCTAGCGTCAGCGAAAAGATTTAAATAAGCAGATAAGTAATTGAAATAAGTGAATTGCATGGCAGATCTATCTATAAAACTTCCGAAACTGCTTGAAGGCGACAGAGCCAAGCTAGAAAAAAAGATAGACGAACTTGTCACATCGGAAGCAAAGCGGAAGGCGTTGCTCAAATTTATAGACGAGACCATGAAAGGCTCAAAGCGGTTAAGCGATAGGGAGCTTGTTAAACTGGGCAGGAAAATCAAAAAAGGCAGATTCGGGCAGCTTAAGAAACAAGGGCTCATTTGAATGTTGCTTGTTGTTGATACAAATATTCTAGTCTCCTTCTTTAACGAGAAATCAAAGGCTAGGGATCTGGCAACTTCCTCCTTTTCAGAACTGCTTTCTCCAAACTTTGCGCTGTACGAAATAAATGCCCATAAGCAGGAGATTTCCGAAAAATTTTCAATTTCAGATGAGCAGTTTGTATTTGCTTTAAAACTAATGAATACTGTTATACAATTCGTCAGAGCAGAAGAATACAGGCGGTTTTTTTCAAGGGCGAAAAAAGTATCACCTGATATCGACGACATAGATTTCTTTGCCCTTGCACTGAAAGCCGGCGCAGCAATATGGTCTAATGACAAGAAACTGAAAAAACAGCCCGCGGTCAGGGTTTTTTCCACAGAAGATTTAGTTAAATTGCTTGGTTTATAATCCTCACTTCCCACTAACAGCTTAACATCCATCCTATTATTTCTGTTTTTCATCCCGTCACCCCGTCACGTTCAGCACAAGGGCCGTTCCGTTCCAGTATCTTACCGCCACAACACGACCATTTCCATCAAGCCATCTTTCCTGCGTAGTGTTCGCCACCCCGAGGTTCCTGAGGACGAGGTTTCCCTTGTCAAGCGTGATGTTGGCATTGACTGACTGGATGCCTGTCGCGTTCACGAAGCCCGTGACATTCACGCTCCCACTCACGCCAAGCGCCGTCACAGGCGAAGCTGTGCCTATGCCGACGCTGCCCGAGCTGTCGACAATGAACGTGCTCGCGGATGAGGCGCTCGTGATCCTGAATGGGTTTACGTTGGCAGATGTGTTTATGTGCAGCAAAGCCTGTGGCGCAGTGGTGTTTATGCCGACGAGGCCGCCGAAATATGCTCTACCAACGCTACTATCCCCCGTAGTTGTTAATTCAAACATTGTTCCTGAATTCTCATCTTTTACCGTCAGAGCAGGTGTTGCTACTTCGTTGTCTACCCCCTGAATCAGAACATAGGGGTTGCTCCCGCTCCATTGTTGTGTATTTGTATCGTTTCCTATTTGGAATCTACTTGTCGCCGCCCCCGACGACCCGATGCTGACGTTGCCAGGGGCAACACTGGTTCCCATAAATAAATTGCCACCCTCAATTTGGAGATAGAGTATGGAGTTGGCGCCATTGTTACGTGCTATAATCTCATTTTGATCCAAGACAATATTTGCTCCTGTAGTTGAACCAAATACAGCAAGACCGTGTGTGGTTAGGCTGGCATCCGTCGTTCCATCAACATGAAGAAGCGCAGCCGGACTCGTCGCGTTTATGCCGACGAGGCCGTTGTTGTCTATCCTGACCTTTTCACTTGTACTATTGCTGTTTGTAAACCTCAAACCGCCCCCAGTAAGACCCCTTATTTGCCCACCACCAGCATCAGCAGCGGTTAACCTTATAAATGGTTCATTACTCCCACCAGTTCTATCCAAAACAATTCCACCATTAGCAGAACTTACTACAAAATCATAAACTCCAGTGTAACCAGCAAGATTTGAACCAATAGCAACTTGTCCATCAACGTGCAATTCAGCCCCCGGACTCGCCGTCCCGATGCCGACGCTGCCTGTTGCATTAACAATAAGGCCTACGACGTTCAGATGACCACCTGTTACATTCAGTGTACCTACAACCGTCAGCGTGTGGCTCGGGGACGTCGTGTTGATGCCGACGGAGCCGTTCAATATGGCGGCGTAGTTATTGTCCGCCCCTGCTGCCGTTCCGTAGATTGCAACGGCAGTCGAGGTTCCGTCGGCGTCTCCGGTTACATCGGAATACAATCCGTAGGTATTGAGTGTTCCGGCCCCGGCTCCGGTTCTTGTTGTTGAGATTCTGGTTCCGTAGGTGGTATCGGTTCCGGTTTGCACTCCTCCGGTGTCAGTTACCGTAAAGAATGCTCCGTATTCCGTTCCCGCGCTCCCACTAGTTGACGAAAAATCAAAATCAAGAAGCGCGTCCGGTGTGGCGTCTCCGATGCCGACATTTCCCGTGCCTGTAATTCTCATCCTTTCAGTCAGCGCCCCGCCTCCTGTCCTTGTCCTGAATGCCAGCGCCCCTGCTTCGGTGGTGTTTGTTACAGTGGTGAGCATGCCGATTATCTGCGCCGCAAGCTCTGACTGGCCGGCGGCGTCCTCAGCCGCAAAGATTATCCCTGAGCCGATCCCTGTGCCGTTGCTAGCAGCCGTGCCGTTGCTCACAGCACTCGTCGTGTGATTGAGGAACAGCATGTTTGTCACCGTTTCGTTGACTGCGTCGTTGACGGCAACAGACTGGCTTGCAGTGAACGTGTTGCTCTGGTTCGCAAGCACAAGGT
>JAGVVX010000044.1 GCA_018304565.1 Candidatus Aenigmatarchaeota archaeon | reverse complement strand
TCGATAATAACTTCGTCGTGTTCAGAAATATGATTAATAGCGCCCGTGCGCGGCACGTGTGCAGTTATCTGCTTCCCGTTCTTGATCAGCCTGACTCGCACGCACTTTATGAGCCCCGAAGACGGTTGCTTCTGCTCTACGACACGCTTCTCTAGTACTATGCCTTTTGCTTGTGGAGCGCCTTCAAGCGGGTCCATTTTTTCGCGTATCATCAGCAATCTTGTCCTGTAAGTGGGATCTCGCCATCTATACATTTTCCTGTCTTTTTTCAGTTTCCTCGCTGCAAATTCTCCTGCCATAATCAATCCCTTTCCAAGTGAAATGACGCACTTTAGTGCGTCTAGTTATTTCGAAAGGTCTTGATGAACCCCAAAGAAAATGGATTCAAAGACCTTCCGTTTCTATGATTAAATGAAAAACATTATAAAGGTTGAATAAAGAGGAGAAAACTGCGTTTCTCCTCCTATCCTCTTCCTTTTGAAGGGAAAGTGGGTTGATACGTGCAAAGAGCAAAGCTCTTCTCTCAGAAACCATAGGTTTCTGGAGACTCAGGAAAGCCCTGCTTTCCTCGAGTTGACGCGTCAGAGAACTTTCAGTTCTCTGCACGAGGGGAAAACCGTAGGTTTTACACTTATTTTATCTTCAGGTTTTCTACGTCGAAGAGGCGCTGCAGGAATTTCGTCACTATCCTGATGTTTTTCCCGCCCTTGCCTATGACCTTCGGCTTGTCGTTCGGTTTTATCTTCACCTGGACACCCTTCTCGGAAAGGTTCACTTCCAGTGCCTCTGGTATGAGATTCGAGACAAACCTGTTAAGGTCAGGGGAATATTCGAAGACTTTTATAGTTTTCTTGAAAACGCGTTCTGCATTCTTTATCTTGCTGCCGTTTTTTCCTACTGCAAGGCCGTATTGGCCTTCTGATACAACAAAAAATATCATGTCACTCTCTTCAAGGCAGTCGAGTACCGAAGAATTGGTCAGATTCTGGAAAAGGCTTATTGACTGTATATTTCTTGCGTCTAATGTCACTTTCATTTTGAATACCGTTGTTCACTTTTCAAATCCTGCGGCAGCAATCAGAAACGGCTTGCCAAGCCTTATAGAGAATTCTTTCTGATTTCCCTCAAAAACTTCAACAACAACTTTGCCGGCAGATTCTATTTTTTCTATCAAGTGTTGCGGGCAGTTATTTGCAACTATAACCCTTTTTACCTTCCCGCTTTTTATACTTTTTACTACTTCTTTCGCTCCAATCACGGCATTTCCTGCAGGAATTCTATTCACTGTCTCCATGACAAATCCTTTTTCTTTGCTCAGAGAAGCTCTGCTTCTCTGGCAACTCAAGAAGCTTACGCTTCTTCGAGTTTAAAAAAGATAAAGTCTTTGTATTCCCAAAAAGAAAATACATTGACATTTTCTTTGAACCCGTCCGAATAAGCTACCAAAGGTTGCTTGCTGCCTTGGCCTTTCGAAAACGACTAGACGCACTTAGTGCGTCATTTCCTTCACGAAAGGGGCTTATTTATTCTTTTTCAGTTTCTTCACGTCAACGGTAAGCTCGACTGTACCGGTGCCTATCGGCGTCAGTTGGCCAACGAGCACGTTTTCGACAACCCCGCGAAGATTATCAGTCTCACCGTAAAATGATGCGTTTATTAGGTGCTTTTTTGTTTCCTCAAAGTTCGCCCTTGCAAGTACGCTTGCTTTCTTGCCGGATATTCCGTATCTTCCTATGTCCTTTATTTCACCGTCTACTGTCATGACGTCAGCCAAAAGCATTAAATGCCGCACATCAACTTCCAGGCCCTGTTCTTCCAGAGTTTCCCTGCTTTCTTTTAGTATGGTGTTCCTGGCGGCTTCTATGCCTAGAATCTCGAATATCTGATGCACATCGTTTGTTGTGGTTCTTTTCACGTCAACCTCGTCCATCAAGAGTATCTTCTTCAGGTTGGTGCCGTTTGTTTGTATTATCCAGTCCTCGCCTTCTTTTATTACAACAACGTTCTTGATGCCTTTGACGCCGTCGATGTGCATCCTCAGTATCTTGTTCTTTACTTTTCTCAGATTTTTCACGTCGTCATTCGTCGGTTTTATAAAGATCTTTGTGCCGCGATATTCGACCTTGCAGTCCTTCAGATATTTTTCAAAGAGTTCCTTTATCATTCCCTTGTGCCTTTCTTTTTCAAGTTCAAGTTCTATTCTGAGTTCTATAAGGTCTATCGAATCAGAAACTATGACATCACTTACTGAAGCCGCTTTGATTACGTTTGCGATTTCTCTTGCCTTCTCCTTTGTGTTGAATTCCGGTTTGAGATAAATTATCATGTTCTTCTCGAATGTCTTCCTTGCGTCAAATATCTCTATCAATCTTGGCAAACCTTGCGTGACCTTGCTTAGCCTGTCGCTTTGTGAAGCGAGCGTGTATGAGCGCATCGTCATTTGCGTGGCTGGTTCGCTTATGCTCTGCGCAGCAACTATGCCTATTGCTTCTCCTGGCTCGTAAACGTATTTCTGGAATGCTTCTTCAAGCTTCTTGAGCTTATTTTCTTTGTCCTTGCCGGTTATTCCCTTTTCCTTGCAGTATTTCTCGAACCTGTCAAGAATATTTGTTGGCAGCATTTAATCAACTCCATTTCTCTTATTCCATAACTATAACTGCACCGTCAGTCTTTTGATAATAAAAATGTTTTGTGTTTTTGCATGTGCAAGTTTCAATTTTTACCGCATCTATTGCTAAAAGATAATCTACTGCCGATCTAGTATCTACATGCGACATGCCTGTTGCCTGTTCTATCATACCAAGACCTATTGCATATGGAGGAAGCTTAGTGAAAACTCTTTGTGCCAGTTCTACTGTTTTCATCATTATTCGCCCACTATATTCTCGATTTTTATGGTGCCCTGGTCGCTTTTTGCAGGATCCACTCCGTCCTCGCCTGCGATGAACTGGATTATGTGATTTCTCGAATCGCGCACTGTGAGATCGTGCTCAACTCTCAGGTCCTGTAAAGCATTTACAAGCCTTCTTTCCATGTAACCCGAGTGACGCGTGTGTAGCGATTTGTCCATGAGATTTTCCCTTGAGTTCATGGCATCAAAAAAGAATTCAAAAGGATCAAGACCCTTTTTGTATCCGGATGAAACAAAGCCGCGCGCCTTCAATCCCATGTCGTTCTTCTGAAAGTGGGACACTGTCCTGTTTGTAAAC
The DNA here is from genome assembly GCA_018304565.1 of Candidatus Aenigmatarchaeota archaeon. Taxonomy (GTDB): domain Archaea; phylum Aenigmatarchaeota; class Aenigmatarchaeia; order GW2011-AR5; family GW2011-AR5; genus JACPDL01. Next base: position 20,061 of record JAGVVX010000044.1, on the reverse strand, counting down.
CCTCTGTGTATTCTTTCACCCTCCAAAGATTCCTGGCCAACGAATGCGCACATCTGCGTAAGGTTGACGAAGCTGCCGCGCGCACCGGAGCGTGCCATCATGACTGCAGAATTCAGCGGAAGGTCTTTCTTTACAATATCACTTACCTCATTACTCCATACTCCGCCGAGTTGCAATATCCTGTTCTCAAAGATTTCTCCCGGCTTGCCATTGGCGAATTTTCCATGTTCCTTTGATAAACCTTTTACAGTATCTGCATACTCTTCAACTATTTTTTCTATTCTTTTGTTCGCTTTGTCGCTCAGGTCCATATCACTTATTGAGATGCTGAAGCCCTTTCTTGAAACCACTTCAAGTGCAAGTCTTGATACATTATCTATGAATTTTCTGGCTTCCTGGGGGCCGTAAAGCCTGTCTACAACGTCTATAAGCTTGCCTTTCTTTTCGCCGAGAGCATTGTCATCGATTACGCCTCTGATGAGTTTTCCTTTCTTGATCGTTGTCATTTCACCTGTCGAAGACTTGAATTCTATGCTCAGGTCTTTTGGTAGTATGAAGGAGAATATTTCTTTCCCGGTGTACTCTTCCTTGTCAAGATCTTCAATTTCAACGCCTGCGGATGTAAGTATTTCAGCAGCTTCTTTCTTTGTTAATCTTGTCTCATCCCGGGTGAGGAGGTAGCATCCGGTAATGTGGTCATGCTTGCATGCTATTATCGGCAGTCCGTATCGGGGTGAACGTATGTGGTTTTCCACAGCCATGAGAAGTTCCGTCTCGGTCTGCGCTTCTTCTGTCTGCGGTATGTGCAAGTTCATCTCGTCGCCGTCGAAGTCTGCGTTGTAAGGAATTGTTACTGCAAGATTAAGCCTAAGGGTCCTGTAAGGCATTATTCTTGCCTTGTGAGCCAGCATGCTCATCCTGTGGAGGCTTGGTTGCCTGTTCATTATTGTTATGTCGCCGTCAATCAAGTGCCTTTCTACTACGTAGCCTACATCAATTTCTTCAGATATGTCCTTCTTGTTCTCCTCCGTTATTTTTTTCTTGACGCCGTCGGATCTTATCATATAATTGGCACCAGGATGTATGTTCGGGCCATTGGCTACAAGCTTCTTGAGCATGCCGATGTTGCTTTTGTTTATCTTCACTGGTACGGTGAGTTCTTTCGCGATTTCCAGCGGCACGCCTACTTCGCTTATGGATATCCTGGAATCAGGTGAAATAACTGTTCTTGCCGAAAAGTTCACGCGCTTTCCTGAAAGGTTTCCCCTGAATCTGCCTTCTTTTTTGCTCAGCCTTTGCATAAGTGTTTTCAACGCCCTTCCCGACCGGTGTCTTGCAGGTGGCAGTGTGGATATCTCATTGCTCATCAGTGTAGAAATGTGATACTGCAGCAGTTCCCATATGTCTGCAATTATAAAATCAGGCGCGCCTATTTCAAGATTCTTTTTCAGTCGCTCGTTTATACGCACCACGTCGACAAGCTTGTGAGTCAGATCGTCTTCGCTTCTTTCGCCTGTTTCTAGCGTGATGCTTGGCCTGACAGTCACGGGAGGCACAGGAAGTATTGTGAGTACAAACCATTCTGGCCTTCCGCCTTTTATCTTAAGCAAAGCAACATCCTCATCACTCATTTTTTCCAGTCTTTGCCTGACTTCTTCGCTTGTAAGTTCGACATTGCCTTCCCTGAATGATGTTGGTTTCTGGTAGACAATCTCCTTCTGCTTCTCTCCGCAATGAGGACACGTGGAGACCTTTTTCTTGTAAAGCTCGACAAGCGGGTTGCCCATTCTGCTCATGTCATCAGCCGAGCCCAGAGGCTTGCCGCAGCCTTTGCATACCGCTTTGAGTATCATGTAAATCTTCTTGCCATAGAGCGGATGGACTACGGGTTTCGTAAGTTCCAGGTATCCAAAATGACCAAGACATTGGCCGATTGTTCCGCCGCAAGTCCTGCATCGCAGTCCCGGATCTACAACGCCTAGATGCAAATCAGTCAGCCCGCCGTCTATTGGATAACCATCAGGATCGTAAAGCTCTGCGTGCTCTATCTTGATTGCTGCTATTTCCTTTATCATCTTTGGCGAAAGGAATCCAAATTCTATCGATTTGATTTTTTGCATATTATTACCCGGCGTTTATTTTTGCATAAATTCCAAGGCACTTCAGCTCGTCCACCATAAGCTTGAATGCGTAAGACATCTCTATATCATTGATGTTAGATTTCTTGCAGACAGGACAGTAGCGCTTGCCTTTTAATTTGTCATCTATTGCCACAAGGCCGCATTTATCGCATATAGGAACAATGTATTTATCGGATGAGAATCTTTCTTTCAGGAGCAATGCTGCTCCATGCGCAATTATACAGTCCTTTTCCATTTCCCCAAGCCTCAGCCCGCCCTGTTTTGCTCTTCCTGCTGTTGGCTGTTTTGTAAGAAGCGTAACAGGACCTCTTGCGCGTGCTTGTATCTTGTTTGCAACCATGTGGTGCAGTTTCTGGTAGAAGCACGGTCCCAGCATTATCTGCGCCTCGAATTTCTTTCCTGTTATGCCGTCATACATATTTTCTTTGCCGTCGTCGCGGAAGCCGAAGCTTCTGAGGCCCTTTCTCATGTCTGCTTCATTAACGCCGCTGAAAGCTGATGCATCTACTTGCACCCCGCTTAATGAAGATACTTTAGCTGCAATGATTTCCAGCAGCTGCCCTATTGTCATTCTTGATGGGATGGCATGCGGGTTAAGTATGATGTCTGGTACAATGCCTTTTGAAGTGAAAGGCATATCTTCATCCGGCACTATGAGTGCTATCACGCCCTTTTGTCCGTGACGCGAAGCAAACTTGTCTCCGAGCTCCGGTAACCTTTCGCTTCTTACATTGATCTTCACGAGCTTGTTGCCTGTTGATGATTCTGACAGAATGACGTTGTCTACAACGCCATCCTCGCCGTGCCTTATTGTTTCGGATGTTTCTCGCCTGTTTTCTGTTTCCGTCATGAAGCTTTCGACAGGGCCGAAGAAACGGAGCGGCGAGACTTTGCCGACGAGAACATCCCCCGACGTAACAGATATCTCCCTGTTTACAATGCCGTCAGCGCCAAGATTTGCATAGGCTTCTTCTGTTCTATAGCCTGCAATGCTCTTGTCCGGTATTTTTATTTCGTCCTTGTCTATGCCCCAGTATTTCTTCTCTTCTGTGGAATAGCACCGGAAGAAGAACGATCTGCCGAAACCGCGTTCAATCGATGCTTTGTTAAGCACTATGCCGTCTTCCATGTTGTAGCCTTTGTAGCTCATTATTGCAATTACAATGTTCTGACCCTGCGGATGATCATTGAGCCCTATTTCTTCGCCTACAGTAGTGTTGACAAGAGGCGCCTGCGGGTAAATAAGTATATCCGCCTTTGTCTCGGTTCTCATCAGGTAATTTCCGGCGTAAAGTCCGAGCGATTGACCGCTCATCTTTGCACCGAAGTTTACTCTGTCGCCGCGGTTGTGAGCCGCAAATGGAACAAGAGAAGCCGAGAGGCCTAGGATTACTCCCGGGTTGATTTCCATGTGCGTATGATCTTTTGTCAAATGCTTTTCATCGATCGCTACAAGAGTGGAATCCTCTTCCTGCGCATCAAGATATTCTATGACTCCCTGTTTTATCAATCCGCTCCAGTCAATCTCGCCTTTTTCCATTTTTTCAAGATGTTTATCAGTGAATTTCGATCTGCCGTTTTCAACTATGATAAGCGGCCTTTGTAACCTGCCTGAATCCGTGTTTATGTGTATCTCCTCATAATCTGGAACAAAGGAGACGTTTATCTGGTAATTGATGTTTCCGTTCCTTCTCCTGGATTTCAACTTCTCGACAAATTCCTCGGGCCTGGAAGTTGTGCCTGCAATCTTGCCGTCAAGGAATATTGTGTAAAGCCCCTCAGGTTCTTTCTTGATGCCGTCCGTCAGGATTTCTTTCTCTTTCTCAGATGCTGTTGGCGATATCACAGCAAGCAGTGCGAGATATTTTCTCAGGCCTATGTTTACTCCTTCGGGCGTTTCTTCTGCGCAGAGCCTGCCCCAGTGCGTTGCATGGAGTGCGCGCGCTTCGAAATGTTCCTGCGACGCGGAAAGCGGCGAGATTATGTTTCGCAGGTGCGCTATCGTACGCACGTAGTTCGTTCTCTCAAGCCTCTGACAAACACCTGTCCTGCCGCCAATCCATTGGCCTGTAGCCATGTGTGATATGATTCTTTTTGTCAAGTAGTCAGATTCTACTATGGATTTTATCGACGGCATCTTGCCTCTTTTTACCAGTTTTTGGTACGAGTAGACTATTCGTGAAACAAGGCCGTATTTGCCCAATAAAATAGACCTGAAAAGTATCTCCATGAAGTCTCCTACCTGGCGCAGGCGCTTGTTTGAATAATGATCAATGTCCTGTTCGTCTATTTTCTTGAGGCCGAGAATGAGAAGTTTCTTCACAACTTTGCAGAGATACTCCGCTTTCTCTTTTCTTGCTTTTTTATTCTGGCCTAAATGCGGCAGCAGGTACTTATCGAGTATATCATTTATCCTCTTGTCCCTGTACTCTTTCTGCGGTATCCTCAGTTTCTTTCCTATGAAATCCTTTGCCTCTTCATCATTCTTGACGTCGAATTCATACAGGTTGAAGTAAATCTCCTGCATTTCTTCCTTGTCTGTTGAGATGGCTTCAATTATTTCCTTGTCCGTTTCCATGCCTAAGGCACGCAACAGTATTACTATTGGCAGTTTCTTGAGATTCGCAAAAGAAATTGAGACTATTCCAGCTTTTCTTTCAAGCATATGCCTCTGCACAAACCCAGAAGCCTCTGAATTTATTCTTGCCGTATCCATCTCCGCCTTCTTTTCGATAACAGGGCGGTTTGAAAGGACTTCCTCAACCATGACTATTACGCGTTCTGTGCCGTTAATGATGAAGTATCCTCCGGGGTCGTTAGGATCTTCGCCTTCTTCAACTAATTGCTCCGGTGAAAGCCCATCAAGCGTGCATAATCTTGATTTAACCATTATTGGCAAATCGCCAAGCTTGACTTCCTGCGGCTCCTGTTCAACGCCGTTGATTATCGGTATCATCTCGACAAATATTGGTGAAGCGTAAGTGAGATCCCTTATCCTTGCTTCCATTGGCGTTATTTTTCTTACAGCACCGTCTGCTTCCTTGACATTGGGTTTCGGCACCCTCACTTTTCCAAGCTTTATCTTGAATTCTGCAAGCTCTGGCGTTTCAAGCTCTATCTCTCCGATTTCGTCTATAATCCTCTGTATTCGAAAATCAACGAACTCGTTGAAAGAAGTAACCTGATGATTAACAAACCCAACTGAATCTTTGAAAGACCTCAGAAGTGTCTTATACATTTTCGCGTCTTGTTCCATTTGATCACCAACAGTCTTTTCAGTTTCTTTTCAAAAGAAACCTACACAACTACCCTGTAATAATAGGAATCTGTGCCGATAGGGGACCTTCTAGTGATGCGCAGCACATCACCTTTCTTTGCTCCGAGCACCTTGACAACAGGGTCGTCTTCCTTAATTCGCGGCAGTTGCCTATGGCTAATATTCAATATTTCCAGCAGGCTGGCTTTTTCGTCACCTGACATTATCTCATGCTTCGGCACAAGGCCTGATCCGAATATATCTACCTGCTTCTTCTCCTCGTCTTTTTCCTTCGCTTTCGGCAAGTTCTCCACCTAATGTTTTTCTTCTTGGGTTTTCTTTTGAACCCAAGGACCTTTTCTTTTTCTAAATCCTCAAAGAACGGAGCTCTTTGGGATGCCAGAGAAGCTCCGCTTCTCTGAGCAAGAAAAGGGGCTTTATGTGGGCCCGACGGGAAATTCGCGGCTTGCTGTCACGGCACGCCAATTCGAACCCGCGACTCTCGGCTTTCTTTCATTTCATAGCACGTGGACCGAAACACCTACGGTGTTTCAGTTCCTTCAAGCTCAACTCTTTCATCACGATAAGTCGAGAACCTAGGTTCTCTTCCTTGCTCAGAAACCAGCGGGTTTCTGACAGGTCAGAGACCTCTGGTCCTCTGAACCTATCAACCTCCTTTCCTAGTAATCATACAATTACCAGTTTCTTTGGAGTTGATCCAGACCTTTCTTTTTGAAAGAAAGGAATGGATGATAAAAGGCCGATGCTCTACCAGGCTGAGCTACAGGCCCGCGCCTCGGCCGGGATTTGAACCCGGGTCAGAGCCGTTGTGCAGCCATATTTTCCGAAATTTTCCGCAAGCGCTTTTGCGCCGAAGGCGGAAAAGGGCTTTGACAGGGCTCTATGCTAGGCCACTACACCACCGAGGCATAAGAGGACTTTAGTCCTATTACTATAATGGATAAATTTTGCTAATTGAACAGTCTGCTAAGTAAATGTTGAATATTCCGCAAAAAGACAGTTTTGAGCAAACGCATATCCTCCGAGGGAATTATGAAGTGAATATGATTGGTAAGCGACGTCATGCTTTTCCCAAACTCTCGTTCAGTACTCAACAAATCGCTGGAGAGATTCTCTTCCGTGTTCGAAATGGGAACGGGACTACCCTCTCCGCCTTGGTCGCCAACCTCTATTATAATAAAGGCAAAGGCATTTAAACATTTGGTTTGCCAACCGGGTACCTCTGCCGTATCTTGTTTAGCGTGTCTAGTTGCTTCTTTGACAGGTCACGTAAAAGGATTTGGTCATTAATACTGGCAAGAAATTCTTTTTCCCATGTACTAAGTCTTCTGTCTTTAAGCAGACCGCGGATAACTTTTTGGTATAGTACTTTTTGTTCTTCTTTGGACACGTTGTCAATCATCTGACCACTTATCTTCTAACTTCCAATTTCAAAAACAATAAAAAAATATCCCCCGACTGGGAATTTCTCAACCTTTCCTTTTCTTTCCGTGCAGGCTTTCTTTTTCAAAAGAAAGGGTGCTTTGAACCCAGAGCCTCGCGGTGACTGCTATAAGAGACACTGCTGGTGAGCAGCTCTTTGAAGAACTTCTCTACAGCCACGCGCTCTACCGTTACCCGCAATCCCTTTCACATGACCTTTCTTACATGCTCGAAAAGCACCTGCTTTTCGGCACGTCAAAGAAGCTTTGCTTCTTTGTACGAGAAAGGGATTTGCTTTGAGCTATCGGGGGATTGTAAGAATTAGTCAGCCGAGGATTTAAATCCCAATAAAACTATTTCCTTTTCACTGCTTTCCTCAGCCTTTCCACGTGCCTTTTCACATGGTGGTGGAGTTTCCTTTTGTCCGGGTCCTCCTCATGCGGATCTATGCCAATGGTGGCGAAGCCGGAGATTATATGCGTTTCTTTGTCTTTCTTCCCGTAAAATGCCTGTGCCCTTGGGATACTCACTCTGCCCTGCACGCCGAACGTCGGGATTATCTTGTACGTGAATATCCTGACCTCGTGATTATTGAGATTCTTTGTGTGCCACACAAGTTCTGTCCCAGCTGCTGTTTTCCGTTTAGCTGGTTTTGGCCCTTCCGTGTCTTTTACTTCGAATATCAACGGCACCAAGTCCTTAACAGTAACTTCTTCGACTGTATCTCCTGTCTTATTTGCTAATTCAAGGCCTACCGTGAACTCTTCACCTTCTTCAATGAGTTTCTTCTGCATTATGAACTTCTTTATCCTGACAATGCGCATCTTGAAAAAGAACAGCCATATCGTCAGAATGGACGCTGCTATGAACAGGTAGAATGGTGTCAGGTCTATAGCATACATGATGACTGAAGTTTCTCCCGGTTTCAGGCCGCGAATATCCCAGATATAGACATTGTCCTCAACAGAAGTAGGCGGTGTTCCAGTGTAGAAATAAGATTCAAAACTTCCTACAGAACCTGTAATAACTGTCGAATCAGAAACATCGTTCCCGTGGTTTGTTACAGTGACCTGGTATTCCTTCCTGAACAAGGATGTCTTCTGGTCCATCTCCTGCCTTATGATTGTTTTCTTCGGTATCGTGAAGCCTTGCTCGAATCGATCCAGAAGCTTCTCGCCCTGATAAACCTCTGCCATCACTGTATAGTCTGCTGCTTCCTGCTGGCTGTCTAAAGTGTAGAATTTCTCGATAATGCCTCTTTCCTCAGGCGCCAGGTCAATAGCATCCTGCGATTCTGCAAAAACTCCTGAAGGCGATCTGATTGTGGATATGACAGTGACGTCTTTCAAGGCAACGCTGCCGAGATTCTTTACATAGTATTTTATGACTGCATTGCCCAAAGGCTCAAGGTTGCCCGATACTTCTATCTTTTCCACCTCAACGCCTTCGCCGCGTGTCACAGAAATGAATATGTCCTTAAGCTTTTTCTCATTCGTGATCAGCGACTCGCCAGCAACAGTGACTTTGTACACCCCAGGCGATGTTGTCGAATAGGGGGAAACATAAAGTAGCGTCTCCATGGACTGGCCTTTCTTGATATCCAGCTGTGATGTATTCAGTGTCATCCACGGAGTTTCGTCAATCAGGTCTAATGTGATCTTGTCATCGGTTGCGCTGTTCACTGAAATCTTTATCTCGTTGCTGCCGCCTGAAGAAACGACAAAAGTCTGGTCGGCTGCATCCATCTCGAAGGCAAAGGTTGCGTGGGCAGAAATAACAATAACAGCAATAGCAAATAGAAACCCCTTCATTATGAACCCTCTGGAGAAACATGTTTTCCCTAGAATATAAACGTTACGTCCGTGGTGCTTCTGTAATGCAAGTCTATATCAAAATGAGTATCATGACCGAATAGACAACCATGCTGCCCAGATCCGCGACAGAAGTCGTCAATGGTATGAGGAAGTTGTTCGGGTCCTTTTTCTTTGAATAGATGTATATCCCGCCTATAACAGAAATGAAGAAAACAATGCTGACTATAATCGTTGTGGTTGCCAAGGTTATGAGCAGTATTTTCAAGAACAGCAGCATATCAACAGGAAATCCCCTGTAGACAGAGATGGCAGCTGACAATATGCTTATGTAGAATGATGTAATGAAGGCAATTTTCATTATAGACTTTAGCAGATTATTGACTATTTTTGATTTCCACCAGCTCTTGGTGACCTTTCCTAGATACAAGTCTGTTGCAAAACGCGAGGAAACTATGGTGCCCAGACTGCCTGTCATGTGGTTCAATGCAGGCAGCAGAATAAGGAGCGGAATAATTTCGACAAGCTTCTGTTGAAGTGTCTGAAGCCCAATACCGCCTATGGTGCTAATCAGAGACGCTAAAATAAGAATTTTTATGCTCTCTTTTATTATCCGCGCGTGAAAATGTAAGTTCTTTCCTTTTCTCATGTAAAATATAGTCCTGTGATGAAGCTTGTGCTTCTTATGCAAATGATGTATTTTTTTCTTGAGGCGGTGGCTGATATTCATCTTTATCACAACATTGGAAACAGCGCAATCACTGCCAGTATGCTTGCAACGCTTACTATATCCCCTAAAGCAGTAAGATAAGGTCCCATTACGTTATTCGGGTCATGGCCATGCCTGAAAAGCCAGAATGTAGTTAGTACAGTAACTGGTATCTCTATGAGGTTCGAGATGATACCTGCGATCATAGCTATGTAAATTATGGATAAGCTGTATATGCCGAATATATAATATGAAATAAGGAAAGCGACAGCGCCCAAGAAAAAACTGACAATCAGCGCGAGAGCAACAGCTGATATTACATTTTCTTTCAGTAAAAAGTTATTTTTTATCTTGGGTTTAGTGTATTTAAGGAAAAGCGCAGCACTCAACCTTGCTGAAAGCGAGCCAGAAATGTTTCCTCGCATTTCAAGGAATCCCGGAAGCAATATCAATAATCCGGGCAGAAGTTCTATCTTTCCGATAGATAATGCAAGCATGGATCCGGCAAAAATGCCGCCTGTTGCAGAAATAATTTCAACGAACACTTCTTCTTCAAATTGTTTCCTTCCTGACTCCATAAATATAGTTCTTTTCCGGTCTTAATAGCTTTCCTGAGGGCATGGAAAACGGTTTAAATACTTGATTGCTATATACTTTTCATGAAAATACACTACATCATCCTTCTTGTAGTGGCAGTTGTTGCATTCTCAGCGCTGGCTCTGGCGGTGTCACCAAAGGAAAAGGCCAGGGTAATTGCGCACACAGATAAAGAAGTCTCAGATGCATTAGAAAAAGGCTGCAAGCAGGTAAGGGAAGCGCGTACCCTGAAGGCACTGGAATGCGACAAAGACGCTGCTTCTTCGTTAGGTCTGCAGGAGGATATAAGGGTTTTTTCAATGGATTCTGCAGCGAACAAGCAGATAGGCGCTGACATCGTACAGTCTTCAGGAAACACAGGCAGCGGCAGGAAGATAGTTGTTCTTGATACAGGATATAATTACAACCACCCGGAACTAAGCTCAAGCTATCTGGGCGGCAAGGATTTTGTTAACTATGATAATGACCCTGCGGATGACAACGGCCACGGAACCCATGTTGCCGGAATTATAACGGCAGACGGTATTGATGCAAAAGCAAAAGGAGTCGCGCCTGATGCCGGGATTGTTTCTGGAAAGGTTCTTGACGCTTCAGGCGGAGGCTACTTCAGCGATGTTGTTGCAGCTATCTACTGGGCGGTTGACGGCCCTGATGGTGTGTATGGCACAGCTGATGATTTCAACGCCGACGCAATAAGCCTGAGCCTTGGCACTTCCAAGCCTTACACCTATAAAAGATTCTGCGATAATGTTTTGCCAGATTTGACTAATGCTATAAAATATGCAAGAGACAGAAGCGTTATTGTAGTTGTTGCAGCTGGCAATAGCGGCAGTGCAGGGGTTTCAATTCCAGGCTGCATAAGCTACTCTACTACAGTCGGGGCAGTCGACGGCGCTGACAAAATTGCCAAGTTTTCAGGAAGAGGCAGTGCTGTTGACATTACTGCTCCCGGTGTGGGCATATATTCATCATGGCTTGGTAATTCATATAAGACAGCAAGCGGGACAAGCATGGCAACCCCAATGGTCAGCGGCGTAGTTGCTTTAATCAAAGCCGCCCATCCCGGCTATAGTGTTTCTCAAGTAGAAAATGCGCTGTTCACGACAGCAAAAGATCTCGGAACAGCCGGCAAAGATTCCACTTATGGCTGGGGCAGGGTTGTTGCCTCGAAGGCTGTAGCAGCTTGATTTGTTGTTGCTCGGGATGATTCTGGTGGAAAACGACTGGGAATTCGGAATTCTTTACATAATAGCCCTGGCGCTGCTGCCTTTCAGCCAATACGTAAGCATAGCTGGCATAGTTGCAGTGTTTCTGGCAATGAACTATCTGAAGAAAAACTAACTATGAAGCTTATTTTCTGTACTGATGCTCAGTCCACGATGTAACAGTTCTATCTCTGTCATCCAAATATCGATAGAACATAGAATTTCCATCTGGAGTTTCGCAAAGAATGTATTCTACAGGGCTGCCAGAATTTGTAAGCTGTCCAACTCCACCATTAACAATTTCAGCGCATCTTTCAGGGCGAGAAATAACATATCTTTTTTGTTGGGGTTTCTGTGCTTCGACTTTTCTTTCTTTACCGATATACGGTAACGCAATTGTTATAAATCCAGCCAAAACTGCAACGCCTGCAAACTGAGCAATCAGCTTCAAATCCCAATTAGATTTCATGGGAATCACTATAATTCGAATATACTTAAAACATTTCTCATAACTCAATTCCTTTCTTCTTCATCTTCTTGATGCCTATTTCCGTCAGCGTTGCACTGACTTTGTCGCCGAATTCGTTGCCGAATCCGCGCTTTGCAGTCATGATTCTTCCGTCTGCAAAGATATTTTCTTCAGAAATTACTGCAAGAGATTCAAGAAGGCTTCTTTCTTCATTATCACAGGCAACAGTCTTTCTTTCCAGCAGGCCCGCATTTGCAAGTATTGGTACAGCGTCTCCGCTGGCTGCAACTACGCCGCCTTTTTCATAGAATTCTCCTGCGAGCCTTATTGCAACCTGGTTCTTGTGGTACATTGATGCGCCGCCGCCTACGAACACTATTGCATTGTAGTGGTCGGTATCGATCTCGTCAAATTTCATGTTCGGCAACAGGCCTTCGCCTTGATTGCCTATCGTTCCTGTCTTGAGATTCGCAGCGATAAATGTTATGATATTATTTTTGGCGGTAGCCCGCATTATCGCGTGGAAATCTTCCTGCTCAAAGCCCTTCTGCGATATTGCTATTATCGCCTTTATTGCCATGTCGAGAGCCATAGTTTTCACTGCTTAGTTTAGGATGTAAAGAAATAAAAATCAAGCAAAAATAAAAAACCGCCTTAAATCACTTCTTTGCCGGCTTCTTTCCCTTCCACCATGCAACCAGGCCAATAACAACCAGTATCACGCCGACGGCGATATGCATGGTGTGTTCAAGCCCAAGACCCAAACCGCTGGATACATGGACGTTGTGCGGGGCTATTGCATAAAACAAGCCCAATAAAACGAGCACGACACTGACAATTTTCATTATGTTCATTTCTCCGCCTCCTGAAATGATTTTGTTTAGCGCCCTTATAAAGTATCCTCACTCCCTCAGTGAATGGCACCTGGGGCATTCAGGCACCTCGTCCATTCGGCCAAAAAGCCTGACTTTTCTCTTCCTCATTTTTGACCCGCAGATATTGCAGGTCATTTCTTCAGAATTCTCTTCTTCCATTTTTATTTCTCCTTTGCTCTTGCGTAAGTCCTTTTGTCAATAATTTCTTCTTTTAATCTGAATTCTTTTTCAACATCAATACCCGCTTTTATGGCAACTGCAAAAAGCATATTTATAACATCAACAATTTCTTCGCCTATATTGTTGACAATTTCCTTATTTTGATCAACATTCATGCCGCTGGCTTTTCTGCATGCACGCATTAATTCTCCAACTTCTTCTGTCAATAAAAGAAGCCGTTCATGAAGCGATTCGTCCCCGAATCCTCTTTCTTTTATCTTGTATGCAACATGTTCTTGCAGATTCTTTATCGATCCTTCTTCTAATGTCTGTTTTTCCATGATTCTCAACTTACTTAAAAAATTTATAAAGACCGCTATTTTCCTTTTGTTCTTCAGTAACCAAGTTTGATATCCGTATGCCCGCTCTTCTAACTTTGCCTGAGTCCTGATTAAGATACTCTTTCAGGAGTATCTTTGCATTATCCAGTATATCTTCCAACTTATTTGTCGCTTGAATTGTCTTGCCTCTTGTTACCATTTCTATATTTGCTCCTATGATTATGATCGATACTGTCCGGAAATAAATTTTCCTCTTGATAATTTTCTTATGCATTTCAGTTGCAAACTGTTCTACCTTCTTGTAGATCTCGCTGAAATCTGAAGTATCTTCTTGAAGCGTGCCTATTCTTGACATTTGTTTTATTGCCTGCTCCGCAACAGGTGATTCATCAGTACCTAACGCTTTTTCCTTCAGTAATTTTGCCTTATTTTTCCCAAATGACAGTTCCAATTTCGCAACATCAGCTTTTGCCAGATCTTCTATGGTTTTTATGCCCATTTCAGCAAGGACAGTTGTTGTCTTGCCTCCTATTCCATGTATTTTATCTACAGACAGCGACGAGAAGAAATTTTTCACGTCTTCTTGTTTCACTACAGTAAGGCCGTCTGGTTTCTTGGCCCTTGAAGCCATTTTTGCAACTAATTTATTAGGTCCAATGCCTATGCTGCATGTAATACCAAAATTTGATTTGATATCATCTTTTATCTGCTTAGCGATCTTTTCAGCTTCTGTGAAACTTTCGCAAGACGAAACATCAATATACGCTTCGTCTATGCTTGCCTGCTGGAAGCTGTCAGCGTAGCTTTCCATTACATCCATTATTTGGCTGGAAATTGAGCGATAATATTCAAGATCTACTGGAAGAAATATTGTATCGCTGTTTGCACGTCTTTTTGCAAATGCTATAGGCATCGCAGACTTTATGCCAAGCTCTCTTGCTTTGTAGTTTGCAGTGGCAACAGCCCCTGACTCTCCTCTGCCCGAGTACATGCAAATTACTATCGCTTTTCCTTTGATTTCTGGTTTTCTTTGTTCTTCTAAAGAAGCGTAAAAAGAATCAAAGTCAACATGCATTACGATGCGCATGAGATAGTTAATGCAATAATACTTTTATTGGCCTTCTAGTTGGAATCTCACATAGCCAAGCCTCATTTTTCTCCTGTCAACTACGTTTGGTATTTCTATCGGAAGTTTTCCTCGGAAAGCAATAAGGCGCTTCAAATCTTCGGGTTTTCTGATAGTAATGGCTCCCACGTAAGCATAATATCCATCTCCATCGGGCATGAGAGAGAAATTACCGCTGAATAAGGATGGATTTGGAAAGAGCCAAAGGCAGCAGCCGTCCTGTGCGTAAGGGCTTACAAGAGGCGGGGCTTCAGCTACGAATAGTTGTTGTATATCACTGTCCCCAATAAGCAATTCGTAGGAGCTTTTTCCTTCTTTTCTTATTTCCATGAAAATCTTTACCTAAATTTTTAAGCTGAATCCGCCATAGTGGCAATTTCTTCTTGGGGTTTTTTAGTGGTGTAATTCTTTGGTATCAAATAGCTAATTACGACAATGCCCCATAGCGCCATAAAGTTTATCGGCGCCAAGATGTTAAACTCATTAAGCACTATAAGCAGCAGGAAAAATGCTGTAATGAGAATGTTTATGGCCAATACGTAGCTGAATCCATTTTCCTTAACTTTCCATAAACGCCAGTGTGCGCCAAAACCGAATATTCCCAGAATAAGCATTACTATACCTAAAATTATTCCTGCTTCAAAAGATAATATTGTGTAGTCTGCAGAGTTAACTAATGATATGTACCCTATCCCCAGCAGCGCTGAGAAAATGCTGAAACCGCAACCAATAATTACCAGCATCGTAAACCAAAAGGATCTTCTGACTTTCATATTTCGTTCCTCAGCCAATACATGGTTAAGCTTTTGCTTAACCTGTATAGGTTGACTTTCAGTCAACCTATATAGTATCCGCGGCCTTTGCCCTCTTCCTGGTCTGTTGGGTACACGCCAAGCATTTCGGAAAGCATGGCTATCATATCAGGAGATACAAGCCACTTGTTCAGAAACGTCTTGATCAGCCTCTCGAGCTTATCCTCACTGAGGCCAAATTCTTTCTCTAACTCTTTCATGGACTTAGTATCTTGGGCAATCATGCTGTAAAGATGGTCAATCAGAAGCTTCTTCATCCCCTTCATATCGTCTGGCATATTAACTAGAACGCAGCAACGGTTAAGAAAGTATCCAAAAACACCAAGAATAAAAGTTACTTACGCTCCTTCTGTGTGAAACAGGCTTGTCTGGGGACCTCTCTGGCCTTTGTACTTCCCGTTGTATGCATTTTGAGGGTTTTGATCAAGCGGCATGATCTCCATGCTGCATACATGATCTCCCTTGCGAATCTCCAGCCCTGCAGGAAAATTCATTTCAAGTATCTGGTGGCCTTCGGAGCCGGGAGCAATAAGAGGGGCATTCGGGTGTACGTTGCCTCTCAGTCTGATACCTTTGGCCTTTACAAGCATCCCTGCATGATCATCCGGCATACTTACCAGTTCGTCCGTATGGCAAAGGTAGAATCCGCCGGGCCTGAAACGATATGTACCTCTTATTTCCTCATCATCAAAACACTCATCATTTCTTCCATCCAGCGCAAGAACTTTCCCATTGTATCTCCTTATTGTCCTTCCGATCCCCAGCCTGATCCCTCTGCATCCTTCAAAAACGGGCCTTCCGTTCACGCCAAGCCTGCCCTGAAGTATCAGCGGTTCTATCTCTGAAGGGAAAAGAGGAAGTCCCTGGTCAAAGAAAATCTGCGACAATCTCCTGCCTTCAGGAACCTCGCATACCGTATCGTAAGTCCTTATGGAGAAATACACGCATGTCGGCTCTGCATATATTTCGGCTATATTTACCGGCCATGTTTCTATACCAAGCCTTGCAGGGCCGCTTCTTGTGGTGACCCCAGGATGTTGTCTTGCCCAGATTCTCTCCCTGCTCGCGCCTATATACGACTTTCCTGGGAGCAGCAAGCCATCATAAGCTTCGCAGTCTGTTTCTAAGAACCTTTCCATTGGACTATCGTCAATATCGTCTTCAGTCAGAAACGGCTTGTTCGGTTTCTCCACGCGATATATCCTCTTAATTTCCAGATCATAAGAGCACGGGCCAAGAAACTTTTCGTCAAACGGCTCNNNNTTATCCCTCTGTCTGAAAGCATGAGCCTGTAGTCCTGATAAAGAATTTAAAGGCCCGGGAAGCCACGCCCGAGGTTGCTATTTCGAGTTCGGTTTTGTGCAATTAATTAAGGTATGCATATTTTATTATCATCTTCTCCATTGGACAATCTGGCAAAAACTGTATGGCCGACTTCACATGCATTGTCAATATAAACACACGTGTTCATCTCGCCAGGCAACAAGAATCTTTTTTTGACAGTCCAGTCACATTTAACCTCCTTTTCATCAATAGTTATATTTATGTCCCCGAACAAATCAAATGATAGGCTGCCTGAATTATTGATATCCACAAGATTCGGAGGCCTGCCTTGTATGCTTACACCAGCTGCTTTGGGATTGCCGTTTCGGTCGATTAAAGTTTCGTTAATAACAAGATTTTCATTTTCGCTCAATAGGATTGTTATCCTCAGGTTCAGGCCTTCAAACCCGTTAAATTTGGCGAAGTATTTTCCATTTGGAAGAGGCCCGTATTTTAGTATTATTTTTTGGGCAGAGGATGTTTGAATACACTCAGATTTATTGGCTTCTTCTTTTGGTATTGATATATCAAAAGAATATTCTATTATGTTATTGCTTAGGGTTACTGAAGGCTTTATGACTGTACAAGGTGTTAAATTTACAATAACCGCTTCAGTAACTACGAAAGCACTATCCAAATAAGTTGTAAAGCTTGTCGTATTTGTATAGTTTTCTGTTATGTTTTGTGTTGTAAACGTTAGTTTGGACTGTTGTTTATACCCAATAAAAAATGATGATAAGACGGCTATAAAAAATATAACAGCAAGGCCAGTCCATCTCTTCATGCATGCATTATTATTTTCATGTCTTAAATATCTGTCACAGTTTCATAAGTTTCTGAAAGCCACGACCGAGGATCGAACTCGGGACCTTCTAAGGAGACCTTATGATCTTCACCTTACCAAGGTTTAGCGGCATATGTGCTGACGCTCTACCAACTGAGCCATCGTGGCAATCTATTTCTAATAGGCGATTAATAATTAAATATACACAGGCGTTTCGGACTATTGATTGTTATTGCCATGCTCTCCGGGACGAGAAAGTCAAGGAGCACCTCTCGGGGCGGCGAGGCCTCACTTCAGCCACTTCCTTATCAAAGCCCATGAGACTATCGTATAAAATATTATGTAAAGGAACAGCTGTAAACCCAGCACAATCAGGTTTATTCCTGTATTCTGGAGTATTAACGTCTCCAGCAATCTTACCGGTACTGATATAGGCAAAGATTCTGCAATGGGCCTGATGAAACCGGGCATAATTTCTATTGCAATAAACACCCCGGAAAGGAATATCATGGGGATTATAAAGAGCATAGAAGCCATTATTGCAGTACTTTCAGATTTAGAAAAGCTGGCTATAGCCAGACCGAAGAATATAAACATTATGATAGATGCGCTGCTCACAACAAAGATAGGCAATAAATTAGACATGCTTATTTGTATATCGAAAAAGTATGTCCCGATAAATAAAATCAAAGGGACCTGCAAAAGAGATATCAGGAAGTATGATACGGCCTTTTCAGCAACCAGGAATTCAAGCTTTACCGGGGACAGCATCACCCTTTCCAACAAGCCGGAATTCCTGTCCCTCACGAAAGAAACAGCCGGCAGCAGGATGCTTATCATCATCACTATCAGCATCATTATGCTCGGGAAAAGGAAATCGATAAATCTCTGCCCCTTATAAAAGGCATTCACCCTGAACTCTACCGGGCTGGCAACAAAAGAGGGGTCTTTCTCAACCAGTTTCTTGAAAAGATCCCTGCTTTCATCTACCTTTTCTGACAGGACTGACACGCTGAGATACGTCTGGTTAAAAAAACCGGATGTCGTCTCCAATTCCGATCTTATGTCACTGAGATCCTTTGATATATTTGAGGCCTGTATCGCCTTTACTTTTTCCCGCGACTCCCTGAGATTGGTTTCTGCGCTGGCAAGAGAAGACTGGATTCCGGAAAGGGACAATTTCAGGACTTCAAAATTTGCCCGGAGCAGGCTGATATTCTGCAGTATAGCCTGGGATTTCTCGGCGTCGTCCACCAATGCAGCAACCTGCGTAACCTGTGTCATTATGCCTTCCGATTCAGTCAGGCTGCTGTTTATGGAGTCAAAATAAGAAGTCGAGTTTCTTAAAACTTCTGAAGAGGCATTTAACTTGTTTTCCACTTCGCTCGTGTCGATGGAAGACAGGTTTCCTTCCAGATACCTGATGCTGGAAACAACATTATCCAGATCTTTGGTGATATTTTCCAGTTTTTTCTTGTAGTCGTTCAAATCGCCGGAAAGCCCTTCCATGTCGTCTGAGACATTCCTCAGGTTTGACCACGTGGAATTTATAATGTCTTCTGTGACAGCGTCCGACATATAACCAGAAATGCGGTTGAAGTAGACTGCAACATACGGCCAAACGGGTTTTGTGTTGTCTACGATAGTTTCCAGTTCCTGCGAACTCCCGTTCCTTATGCTTTCTGTCAGCCCTTTGGGTATTATAATCCCGCCCCTTATTGCGCTGTTTTTTATGCCGTTGCTTATCGCTTCATCACAGTCGCTATACAACCTTATTGTGCTGAAAATGGTGGAATTCTCTACCGCTGAAAATATCCTGCTTGAGGTCTCGTCCATTGCCAGGTCGCAAACCATGATGGGCACGTTGCTGGGCTCGTTTGACAGGAAAACCATGCCTAACAGAATGACTATCACTACAGGCATCAGGATAAGAAACATGAAGTTTCTTATGTCGCGAAAAAATACGGTAAGGTCCTTCAGGAGTATGTAAAAGAATTTCATTCCAAACACCGGCGCGGGCCCCTGTAGCAGCCAGAAAAAAGACTCATGTTCTACCTACCAACAGCTCAAATGCGTCTATAAGAGAAGTTCTGGCAATGCTGACATCCTCAACGTCTATCAGCCCGCTGTTCAGCTGGAATACAGTATATTTCAGAACAGCGTCTGTATAACCGGCCAGGACCTTGACTTTTATGATCTCGTTTGTATATTCAACATCCAGCACCCCCTCAAGGTTCTTTATTGACTTTACAATCCTGTGATACTCGTTGTCGACTCCTATCACCTGCTTGACATAGATTATTATATTCTCTATGTTCCCCCCCTTGCTTCTGATGTCATTTACGTTGCCCTCTATCAGGGCCTTCCCGTTTTTTATCAGTATCATCCTGTCGCAAAGTGCCTCCGCTTCTTCCATTATGTTTGTTGCAAGTATTATCGTCGTGCCCTCTGATTTTATTCTTTTTATGAATCTCCAGAGCTCGTTTCTGGATATCGGGTCCAGCCCTATGCTCGGCTCGTCAAGAATGAGCAATTCCGGCTTGTGAAGGATCCCGCATGCCATGTTCAGCCTCCGCTTCATCCCTCCCGAGAGGTTCATTGTCAGCTCGTCCAGCTTCTTGTAAAGGCCCAGAAAATAAGAAACCTCTTCTGCCAGGGAATTCAAGTCGGCCTGGACATCATAAAGATGTGCGAAGTATTTTATATTCTCTTTTACCGTGAGCTTTTCGCTGAAGCTGTTGGACTGCGGGCAGTAGCCGACCAGGCGCTTTATTTCCTCCCTCCGGTTCCACACATCAATGCCGTTTATTGTAACAAGCCCGTAACTCGGCTTCATGAGCCCGAGCAGAACCCTCAGGGTCGTTGTTTTTCCGCTCCCGTTGGGCCCCAGAAGACCATAAATTTCCCCTTCCCTTACCGCAAACGAAAGGTTGTCCAGAGCCAGAAGGTTTTTATAATATAACACGACATCCTTGAATTCCACGTTCATTGCACTTAAATAGTAGCGAGC
>JAGVVX010000058.1 GCA_018304565.1 Candidatus Aenigmatarchaeota archaeon | reverse complement strand
ATAAGCAGGCGCTATCAGGACACGAGCGAGCTGAAGGAAAAGATAGCGGACAGAAAGAACGTGCGCATCGCCAAGGATTTCATGAAAGTTGTTCTGTAAAAAAGTCTTGATTTATTGTCTTTATTTGGTGAATTTTTTCTCTTCTATTCCTACTTTTATCCTTTCTCTATCCATAGTTTAACAAAGGTGCAAATATGCGCGAATGGTACAAGATGAGCGCAGCAGATGCTTTGAAGGCCCTTGAAACGAACGCAAAAGGATTAAGGGCGACCGAAGCCACGTCAAGGCTGCAGAAATACGGGTTGAATGAGCTACAGGAAGCAAAAAAGACGCCTTCATGGGTGCTTTTTCTCAATCAGTTCAGGGACATTCTAGTCATAATCCTTATAGCAGCTGCAATTATTTCAGCAGTGCTTCGTGAATTTCTCGATGCTTTTGTTATACTCATCGTCATCGTCCTCAATGCAATATTCGGCTTCGTTCAGGAGCGCCGCGCTGAGAATGCCCTGGAAGCTTTGAAGAAACTTTCTTCACAGAAAGCCCGGGTTTTACGCGACGGTAAGACAGAAATTATCGATTCGAAAGAACTTGTGCCCGGAGACATCATAATTCTGAATGTTGGCGACAAGGTTCCTGCTGACTGCCGCGTAATTGAAGAATTCAACCTGAAGGTTGATGAATCAGTTCTTACAGGCGAAAGCGTCCCTGTATCAAAAAATATTGATACTATTAAGAATGACGCACCCGTCGCTGAAAGGCGTAACATGCTTTTTTCCGGGACGGCAATCGTGTATGGCCACTGCACAGCTGTTGCGGTTGAAACCGGGATGCGCACGGAATTCGGGAAGATTGCGAGCATCCTTCAGCAGGAAGACCAGGCAAAAACGCCTTTGAAGCAGAAGCTTGAAGTTTTTGGGAAGCAGCTGAGCTTAATCATACTCGGGATATGCGTAATAATCTTTGCCCTCGGCCTCTGGCAGGGAAAAGATATTGTCGACATGTTTCTTACTGCTGTATCCCTTGCCGTTGCAGCGATACCCGAAGGCCTGCCTGCTGTAGTGACAATAACACTGGCAATAGGACTTTTGCGCATGGCAAAGCGGAACGTTATTGTCCGCAAGCTGGCATCTGTCGAGACATTAGGCTCTACAACGGTCATCGCAAGCGACAAGACAGGGACACTGACAATGAACCAGATGACTGTGAGAAAACTATATGCGAATGACGGGATTCTCGACGTCACGGGACAGGGTTATGAGACAACTGGAAAGTTCATGGATTCCGGGAAAGAAATAAA
Source organism: Candidatus Aenigmatarchaeota archaeon (assembly GCA_018304565.1). Taxonomy (GTDB): domain Archaea; phylum Aenigmatarchaeota; class Aenigmatarchaeia; order GW2011-AR5; family GW2011-AR5; genus JACPDL01. The sequence goes on along the minus strand of JAGVVX010000058.1, from coordinate 3,827 downwards.
CGTCAATGAAGATATCAGGCGCCTGCTGACTGCGGGCGTGCTATGCAATGACGCAAAAATCGAGAAAGAAGTCATTGGCGATCCTACAGAAGCCGCGCTTATCGTTTCTGCCAGGAAAGCGAAGATTCCTGATTTGCGCGAGACCAACAAACGGATTGCCGAAGCGCCTTTTGATTCCCAAAGGAAGATGATGTCTGTTGTGTGCAGCACAGACAGAGGCAGGGTCATGTACACGAAAGGGGCCGTTGAGGAAGTCCTGAAGAGGTGCGGCGGTTTCTACCACCGTGGAAAGGTTGAAAGGCTGACCGAGGAGGACAAGAAGCGCATATTAAGTATCAACGAGCAGTTTGCAAAACAGGCGCTCCGAGTGCTTGGATTCGCCACAAAAATAGTCAGCGAAGATATGAAGGTTATTGAGAAAGATCTCATATTCACAGGGATGCAGGCAATGATAGATCCGCCGCGGTCTGAGGTCAAGGATGCGCTGGAGAAATGTGATCAGGCTGGTATCAAGGTAGTGATGATTACAGGTGACCACAAAGAAACAGCAATAGCAGTTGCCAACGAGCTTGACATGCTAAAGGACAGGAAAGTTCTTACAGGCTCCGAACTTGACAAGCTCAGCGATGCAGAGTATCTCAAGATTGTTAATGATATAGCTGTTTACGCGCGTGTTTCGCCGGAACACAAGGTGCGCATAACGGAAGCACTCAAGAAGAAAGGGCATATAGTTGCAATGACGGGCGACGGGGTCAACGATGCACCAGCCTTGAAGAAAGCAGACATCGGGATAGCCATGGGCATAACCGGTACGGATGTTACAAAGGAAGCAAGCTCCATGGTTCTGACAGACGATAATTTTGCCAGCATTGTTGCTGCCGTGGAAGAAGGACGGGGCATATTTGACAACATAAAGAAGTTCATAAATTATCTGCTCGCCGCAAACATCGGAGAAGTCTTGATAATGCTCCTGGCTATTCTCCTGTTCAAGGATTCTGCAGGGCTCTTTGTTCTGCCATTGCTGCCGCTGCAATTATTATGGGTGAATCTTGTCACAGACACGCTCCCAGCACTGGCTTTGGGTCTGGAACCAATAGAAAAAGACGTGATGAAAAGAAAACCAAGGAACCCGAAGGAAAAAGTCATGAACAGGGAATCCATGAATCTCATCATCTTCGCAAGCCTGCTCATGGCCGCCGCAACCCTTCTGCAGTTTTATATAGAATTCTCTACCGAAGGCCTTGAAAAAGCCCGCGCAGTTGCATTCACGACAATTGTACTGACAGAATTATTCATAGCGCTGAGCGTCAGAAGCCACATGCCACTGCACAAGATCGGAATATTCTCGAACAAGAAGCTGCTTGTTGCAGTTCTTGTATCTTTTGCACTGCAGCTTGCTGTTCTTTACGTGCCTTTCCTGAACCCGATATTCGACACAGTGCCAATCACAGTGGAAGAGTGGGCAGGCATACTTGCCGTCTCTTTGCTGGTTTTCGCAGCCCTTGAAGCGAGGAAGATATTGAAGAGGCAGAAAAGCGAACCTATTTAAGGTATTAAAAAGATACTAAAAGGATATCTATGATTATCAGGGGAAAGGAAGTAACTTACACTATTCATGTTTTGGATAAACTGTTAAGGGAAGACCACCTCGACATAATAAACAACATACTGAAGACTGGAAAATGGAAGAGAAGAAGCAAAAAGATCTATCATGTTACTTCAAAGAATGGAGTAGTTATAGTTGTCAAAGAATTGCCTGACAGATATAAGGTAATAACAATAGGCGGTAATTATGAAAAAATCTATAAAATGTGATTGCGGCGGCAGGACGGCTGTAACCGAACTGGAGATTCTGCCCGGCTTGTTCAGCGAAGGTTACAAGTGCCAGAAATGCGGCGATACAGAATTTACGGAAGAGCAGATGAGAAGCGCACTGAAGAAAAAGGAGAAAGCCATCAAGCTTATGGTGACAAGAAAGCTTGGGCGTGTAGGCGGCTCGCTAGTTTTAAGAATACCAAACTCTGCAACAAAAGCGATGAACCTAAAAAGCGGAAAAGAGGTGCGCATCCTGCTTGAAAGCAAAAAGCTGATAATAGAAGCGGTGGACTAACATTGCACCTATCGCAAACAATAAAAGGAATGTGGGTAAGGAATACAACATGTTAACGCGAGAGCCGAAATCAGAAAAGAAAATTGCAAACCTGATTAGCTCTCGCGCCTGCCTTTGGCTGCAGCCTAGACGAACTTATTTCTTCTAGTGGGCTGTCTGAGCGTTCTGTAAAATATGCCTTAGCTAGACTAACTCGAAAAGGAATTGTTTATTCTAAAACATCTTTTCATGACATGCGCAGGAAGGTTTATTTGATCGGAGGTGAAAAACATGGATGCAGAAACAGCTGAAGAATTAAGACAACATCTGGTTCCAAAATTATCATCCCCAACGTTGTTTGTTGAATGCAGACATCCCGAATTCAGAAAAGAAACTGAAGAATGCCTTGGGCAACGCGCATTGGCTGAAAATAATATGGCGAAAACACTCTTAAAAAGAAAGGCAAACAATAATTAAAAACAGTAGTGATAACATGGCTGAAATAAACGTAAGCGAAGTGAAGGGAGAAGTTAATTACGAAGAAGCTATGAAGGAATTTGGCATAGAAGACATCAGCAGCTACCTGAAAAAACTTGACAAGTTGCCTTTGATCTATCGGAGAAGAGTAGTTTTTGCCCATCGTGGTTTCCAGCAGATCTTCAATGCCATAAAAAACAAGAAGCGTTTTGCAGTGCTTACTGGCTTTAATCCTTCCGGGCCTCCTCATTTAGGCAACCTGCTTTTTTTGAAACAAGCTCTTTTTTTCCAGTCATGCGGGGCAGAAGTCTTCATCCCGATCAGCAATGACGAGACATACGTCTTCCGCAAATCGGAGAGCCTGGAGAAAGCCACAAAAAACGCATATGAGCACGTGCTGCCTGATATCATCGCATTAGGCTTCAAGAAAAGCAAAACGCACATTTTCATATCTACCAAGGATCCAAGGATCTACGAGCTTGCAGTAAAGCTATCTGCAAAAACAACCTTCTCAACAATCAAGGCAATTTTTGGCTTCAACAATGAAACGAATCCCGGCGCAATATTTTACAGCATGATACAGAGCGCACACATACTGTTGCCCCAGCTCGAGGATTTCGGCGGGCCCAAGCCAACGGTGGTGCCCATAGGCATAGATCAGGATCCTTACATGCGCCTTTCCCGTGATCTTGCTGAAAAAATAGGCATGCTCAAGCCGTCGTCAACCTATCATAAATTCCTGCCGGGCCTTCAAGGCGGGAAAATGTCAGGCAGTAAGCCTGAGACATGCATATTCCTTACAGATAAGCCTGAAGAGGCAAGAAAAAAGATCATGCGCGCCTTCTCGGGGGGCGCCGCCACGCTGGAGGAGCATCGCAAGCAGGGTGGAAATCCTGATATAGACGTTGCATGCATAGACGTTGCATGCCAGTATCTGTTTTCACTGTTCGAGGAAAGCGACAGGAAGATCAAAGAGATATTTGCCGGCTACCGTTCTGGATCGCTGCACTCCGGCGATGTTAAGAGCTACCTTGCAAAAACTGTCGAGAAATTTCTCAAGGACCACCAGAAGAAACGTGAAAAGGCAAAAAAACGCATCGCTAGTTTTATGCTCAAGTAATGCAAAACAATTACGCAGTAAATTATACTATACTTCCTCCTGTTAAAATCTTGCATTCCACTAGTCTATCTGACTAGTGGTGGAATGTGGGATGACTGCAAACAAGCAGGGCTTGTTTGAGTTCCCAGAAACCAAAGGTTT
>JAGVVX010000060.1 GCA_018304565.1 Candidatus Aenigmatarchaeota archaeon | reverse complement strand
AATGCCGCCTGCCTGCATGCTGACCCATGTGTTAGGCGGTATTGGTACAGAAGGGCCGCTGCTGCCCCATCTTGAAAGCACTGTAGGAACAAAAGAGCCGGTGCTGTCCCTGCCCTTTACATAGACCTGCTTCGTGTAGGAATTCATGTCTTTTTCTGCCCAGATGACATGAGGCACGCCGCCGACAGCCAGCGCAGGCGAATCAGCAGGGCCGTTAACAGCATCAACGTTCAGGGGGCCTTCTGCTGTGCTCCATGTTGAGCCGCTCAGGGAGCGCACGTAGAGCTTTGACTTTTCAGCGGTAAGCCCTTCTGTCCATGAAAGCCACAAGCGCGTGCCGTCGCTTGCCAGCGCAGGCCTGCCTGCTTCGCCGTTTGCAGGATCAATATTCAGGCTGCCGCCGTCCTGCACCCATGCTGAGCCGTCCCAGCGTTTCACGTAAATCTGGTAGTTGCCGTTTGGAGACTTCTCTTGCATCGCAACATAGGGCGTTGTGCCGATGGCTGCCATTGCCAGATAATTTGTGTAATCATTGGTTTGCGCCTTGATCTCGCCGCCCATCTGAACCCATGCGCCTGCGGAAAGCCTGTACGCTCTCATGGTGCTTGGGAGGTTGCTGCTCCCGCTTCTCTGGAATCCGGAGAAAACAACATAAGGCACTCCTCCTGCATCTGCAATGGCAACATCGATAACCTTCGACCCGCCTGTCGGTATCCTGCCGCCGTCCTGCACCCATCCGTTTGCAGTCAGGTGCTTGACAGCAACATAGTCGCCTGCCTCTATCCATGCAACGTAAAGTACACCGCCGACAACAGCCAGCACAGGGTTGCGGGCGTCAAAGGATTTGTCGGTGTTCAGCGCGCCGTTTGGCACTGCTGAATTGTTGTCATAAATCCACCGGGTGCCGTCCCAGTGCGCTACGAAAACAGAAACCTTGCAGCAGTTTCCCCATCCGTATCCGCCTCCCTCGTACCATGCGACGTACGGTGTAGTGCCAAGTACAGCTATGGAAGGATCGTAGGCTTCAGGCCAATCTGCGTCCCTACTCGTGTGGCCTATCCTTGCGCCAAGCTGCTCCCACGAGCTTCCTGCCCATCTCTTCACGTATATGCCTGAAAAGACCCAGGCGGACGGATTCCTGTGCTGCGTCCATGCGGCGTATATTGTCCCGTCCTGCGCTGCAGCAATAGCAGGATTATACGCCCAGCCCTGAACATCTGCGCTCAGGCTGCCGCCACGGTGCGTCCATGCAGAACCAGCAACCTTGCCTGTTATCGGCAGGGCTGGCGCAAAGTTTATTGAAAACACGATAACAAGCATGGAAACGAGAACAAGGCCATATATCTTTGCGGCTACCATATGACATAATTATATGCAACAACGCTATATATAAAAATCACCCGGCTAAAGGCCGTTGCGAACAAATCATCACATCTTTTAATTCATTGGTCTGCAATTTATTGCATGCTTCCGCTGCTTCCTTTTGAGAGGCTTGCAAAGAAGGCAGGCGTGAAAAGGATCTCCAGGGACGCGCTAGAGGAACTGCGTGATATAATCACCGAAGAAATGGTGGAGGCGGCAGAAAAAGCGGTGAAAATATCAAGGCACGCCAACAGAAGGACTGTGCTTAAGGAAGACGTCGTTTTTGTGAGGAAAACATATTAGGTGCTTTAATGGAGAAAAGACAGACAGAGATCAAGCAACTGCGCGTAAACGGCTTCATGCTGATAGACGACGTGCCTTGCGTCGTTGAAGACATACAAATTTCCAAGGCCGGCAAGCACGGCACGGCAAAGGCAAGGCTTTCTGCAAAAGGCGTGTTCGACAACCAGCGCAGGATCATAGTCAAGCCGGCCGGCGCGAACGCCGATGTGCCTATAATAGAAAAAAGAAGCATGCAGGTCGTGGCCTTGACTTCCGACAACGTGCAGCTCATGGACATGGAAGACTACTCGATGACAGAAACGCGCATACCTGAAGACTTCAAAGGCAAGCTAGTGGAAGGCGAAGAAGTTCTTGTATGGAAATGGGGCACTAACTTACTGATAAAAGGCAAAAAGGGATAAGAGCAAGTCTTTCTTTTTGGACATCTGCAGGAATTCTTAATTCCTGCGATGCAAGAGAAGCTTTGCTTCTCTTCGCATACAAAGACTTTTTCTTTCCTAATCTGCAAAGAGCTTTGCTCTTTGAGATGCCAGAAAACTTAGGATTTCTGAGCAAGAAAAAGGATTTGTTATGAAGCTGATCGTCGGCATTGACCCGGGCATAACAGCCGCTGTTGCTTTTCTTGACGCCGAGACCGATTTCTACATAACTATCAGCAGGAGAAACTTCTCATTCAGCGAAATATGCGAAACAATAGCTGAACGCGGCGATCCGATAATCATTGCTGCTGACACGCAGCACGAGCCGCAGATGCTGAGAAAGATATCCAGTACTTTTGGCTGCAGGCTGCACGTGCCAAAGAAGGACATGATGATTGGAGAAAAGAAATTAATTAGTGAAGGCTTTGGCTACCACAATGACCACGAAAGGGATGCGCTTGCATCTGCAATACATGCCAAACAGGAATTCCGGCCCCTTTTTGAAAAGATAGATCTCTACCTCGAAAAGAAGGGCATGAAAAAGCTTTCACCTGACGTAAAAGAACTGCTTGTGAAAGGCGAAGCTGCAAACATAGAACAGGCGGTGAAGATGCTGACAAGCGAGGAAAGAAAGGAGACAAGGGTCGTTTCGAGGATAATAGAATCGAAAAAAGTGCTTGAACTCAGGCAAAAAATACACCAGCTGGAAAAGGGAAAAAACATACTTGAAAACTATGCGAAACACCTGGAAGGCGAAAACAAATCGCTGAAAAGAAAAACAGAAGTAAAGCAGCCGCGGGACAAAGAACCAAAGATACGCATACTCGAAGAAGCTTTGTCTGGGTTGAGAAAAGAGAGAGAACGCCTAAAAAACGAAGTGGAAAGTTACAAAAACCTGATCGGGAAAGATATTGAATTAGTGCATGTTTACGAGGAAGGCAGGGATTTTTCCGGAAAAATTGTTCTTGCAGAGGGGAAGTTCAACCGGCGTGCGCTAGAGAAGCAGAATCCCAAAGCCATCATTTGTGACACGGCATTCCCGGCAGAAATTCCGATTATACCAAGGGATAAGGTTAAAATACACGCCATCGGCAATGTTTTAGTAGTGGACAAGCATGAGCTGGAGAAAGGCCTTCAGGAGTCTTTTATCGTCTGGCTCAAAGCCTACAAGGAAAGGCGGGCGGTACAGGAATAATCCAAAAGAACTCAATGCAAGGCTCCTGGCAGTCCTGAAATTCCTTCTGAAATTCAACATTTTTGCAATACCACTCTATCTCATTATTTTGTCAGGCTACCAGGCGGAAGGCCTTATAACAGCCACGGCAGACATTGTTGAGCAGTTTCTTTCACTAACAGGCACAAGCTTTGAACGCACGGGGCTGATATTTTCCGTCCCTGTCGATAACGGAAACTGGGGGGCTGTTATAAACTGGGACTGCGTAGGCTGGAAGTCATTGCTTGCTATATTTGCATTGGTCATGGCAACAGATTACCCCCTGAGGAAAAAGCTGAAAGGACTGGCAGTCTTATTGCCGGCTGTCTATATAGCCAATATCCTCAGGATTGTATTCCTGATATGGTATGCTGCAACTCACGGCATTGAGTATTTCTCAATTGTGCATGCTGTTTTATGGAGCTGGGGACTTGCCCTGCTCATACTGGGTTCCTGGGTCCTGTGGCTCAAGAGTGTGAGATAATCTTAATACAAGGAGAATACCACTGTTTTGAAACAGTGTTATTATAATGGTATTCTCCGGTATAAAAGAATCCACAAATAAGATACGTGGTATTTCTCCGAAATACCACCATTTTAGATGGTGGATTCTTTTTATATACAGCCTGAAATAAGATAATTTAGTGGTACCATGGCAGACGCCGAAAAGATAGACCAGCGGCTCAGCAAGCTCGAAGACCGAATAAAAGATAATTTTCTTGATATAGAAAAGAAGTTCCAGAAGATTGAAGGTTTCCTGGGAGAAAGAGAGACAGGGGACGTTGAGATTGTTGAGGGAAAGGAAAAAATAACCAACATGAAGGAGCTTACAGACAGGATACAGGAACTTGAGGACCTGTTGCTTCTTATCGAGATGGAAAACACCAAGATAAAGGAAAAGATAGTCGGGAGCGCCAACATCGAGACGCCCGTTGACGTATTGACAAGGATTCAGAAGCTTGAAGAAAAGGTAGCTGTTACAAGGGAAATAACCACAGAAGGGCTGGAAAAGAAGATAGGCGAGATTGATGAATACATCAGCAAGGAAATGGCAGAGTTTGACAAAAGGCTTGCAAGGATTGAAGATAGTGCTTCTCATGAAATGCCAAGAACTGTAAAAATGATGGTTGAAAAGCCACCTGAAGGTTACAAGCGAAGCAACCTTCTTGAAGAAGTTCAAAAGATTCTGGAAGAATAACCATGACGCAGCCCAATGAAGTTGAGGAAGTTGTAAAAGCTATAGCTGTTCATGTAAAGACCGAGCTGAGAACGGCGAAGGACGAGATAAATAGGGTAAATGAAAGGATAGAAAGGCGGTCAAAAGACATTGAAGACAAGATACAGCTCCTTGAAAACAAGATTCTCACTGACAAAACTGCTGCTCCGAAAGATATCGTCAACAAAATATCTGGGTTAGAGAAGAAACTTGCAGCAACGTATACTGCTTCCGATACAGAGAGAATGCTGGACGAGAAGATCAGCAGAAAATTAAAAGAAATAGAAGATAAATCCACTGTATCAGAACCTGATACTGATATTTCTGATGAGCTTGCAGATTTACGCAGCAGGATAGAATCTATGAAAACTTCAACGGGCGTTAGCCTGTCTGCCCTGGAAAAAAAGATTTCTTCAGGAGGCAGCAAAAACGCGCAAAACATAGAAAGCAAGATAGAAACCTTGGAGGCGGCACTGAATAACCTGCAGAAATC
>JAGVVX010000059.1 GCA_018304565.1 Candidatus Aenigmatarchaeota archaeon | reverse complement strand
AAATTTGGCAAATTTATTAAAGATTATTTCATCATCAAATTTGAGAGGGAGCATGTGGTTAGGTATTTGCCGGCACTGTGAAAAATGATAATTACCCCTAATTGCCCAAAGCATTATAGCTTGTTTTCAACTTCCTTCCCGCGTCCTGCAGTTGCTGCAGTTCTTCCGGATGTAACTGCCATTCTTTTACATTTTCAACTCCTTTCCTCCCTAGAATAACAGGGACACCCAGTGAAACATTATATAATCCATACTCTTCTTGTAGATTCACGGAGCAGATCATCAGTTTCTTCTGGTCTTTGATAATAGCCTCTACCATATCTGTCGTATTGGAAGCGGGAGCAAAGACGGTCGCCCCTTTTTTCTGAATGACGGTAAGTGCGGTTTGTCTTATTTTTTCTCTGAAGTGAATTTTTTCCTCCTCAATAAAATCTCTCTTCTGTCCATTAATCCTCACTCTGCTGAAAAGAGGCGCCTGATCTTCGCCGTGTTCTCCCAGCACGTATGCTTCCACCTCTTTTTCGGGAAATCCCAGGACTACCCTGAACCGGGAAGAGTCTAACTGTCCTCCCGAACCAATCACTTTTTCTTTGGCAAACCCCCGTGTAAAGATGAAATGGTTGATCATATCCATGGGGTTGGTGAGAGTGATGATAATGGACTCGGGGGAATATTTCTTTATTTCCTCCAGAATAGATCCCACTATCTTGATGTTGATGTGGGCCAACTGCAGCCTGTCTTTGATGTCCGGCGTCCTCGGTTTTCCGGCGGTGAGGACAATGACATCGGAATGGGCCATGGCGGGATAATCGCCGGAAGATACTTTTGTTTTGTTTTGATAGGGGAGAGCCTGCAAAATATCTGCCGCTTGTCCTTCGGCTAAGTCTCTGAGAAGATCTACGAGCACTAATTCATCGGCAATTCCTCGAGAAGCAATTTCATAAGCGATGGCCGCGCCGAGGTTGCCGGCGCCGATACAGGTGATTTTGGTCATGTTTCTTCCTTAGGATGGGCTCTCTTTTTAAGTTTTCAGGAGAAGCATTATAAATATCGTGGTTTTATGATGTGTCATGGAACCAGTCCCTATTCCAGGAACAGAAGAGTTTGTTTTTAAGAAAGGTTTCATAGAACGTTATTCCCAGCTCACCAACTGGGAGGAATTCAGGAGATACTCCCTTTGCTTCCTCCGCCGCAGCATCCGTGTCAATACTCTTCTGGGCACGGTCAAGGACGTGAAAAAAAGCATCGAATCAAAAGGGTGGAAACTGGAGCCCATTCCCTGGTGCAAAGAGGGATTTTGGATTTCTCACCCTGATCGACGGGATGTGGGGCATTTGTTGGAACATCAGTTAGGGTATGTCTATGTGCAGGAAGCGGCATCGATGATTCCTCCGGTGGTGCTCAATCCCGTGCCGGGGGATATAGTATTAGATATGTGCGCAGCTCCTGGAAGTAAAACGACCCAGATGGGAGCGATGATGGAAAATCGAGGTTTAGTTATTGCCAATGATTTTAAGGGAAATCGCCTGCAAGCCTTGGGAATCAATGTGCAGCGGAGTGGACTGACCAATGTGTTGATTACGCTGATGCATGGGAATGGCTTTCGTGACTTTCAATTTGATAAGATATTGCTGGATGCTCCTTGCAGCGGGACGGGGACGATTCGAAAGAGTTTGCATACCATTCACGATTGGAATCAGGGGATGATTGCTTCATTGTCGCGACAGCAGAAGCAGTTGATTGAACGGGCCTATCTGAATTTAAAGCCAGGAGGGGTCTTAGTGTATTCTACTTGTACTTTGGAGCCGGAGGAAAATGAGGGGGTAGTCGATTATTTATTGAAGAAGTATCCAGATGCTGCGGTGGTTCCAGTGGTATTAAAAGGATTGAAGACGGGTTCACCGGTATTGGAATTTGCCGGAATAAAATATGATCCATCCATTAAGCAAGCGTTACGCATTTGGCCGCAGGATAATGACACAGAGGGGTTCTTTGTGGTGAAGATCCGAAAGAGAGCATGAAAGTGCGCTATATGATTGATTATGCCATTATTCCTTTTGTGACAGGCTTGCCTTTCTTTTACGCTGCATCAACTGTCGAGAGGTTTCAAGAAGAGATGGGGAATGCTATGGGACGGAAAGGAAATGCCTTTGAGTTAGCTGATCTTTGTTTTGATTTAGGCCAGATGACTGGCTTTATGGGGACACTCATTTCTACCGTAGGCGGTGGGCAGGCATTAGCAGGAGGCGATGGGGAAACTCTGCAGAAAGTTTTTCTTTCAGTTGTTGTGGGCAATGTTGCTTCATTAGTGTACGAAGGAGTGCGTTCGCGAGTAGTGAAGTCTTCCCGGGCAGGAAAGTTTGATGTGGATGAATGAGAAGGGTTTTATATTGTATTTACCATCGTTTTCCATTTATTTTAGTGCGGTTTTATCTCTCAATTGTCTTTCCTTCCACCACATCAATAATCTTAGAGGGCTTTCCTTCTTTGGGCCCTTCGTAAATCATGAATTCTACACCACGTTCAATCTCTGGGTCAAGGTTCTCCAGAGAGGTCATGAATGGTTTTCCATGCTTGTTGGCGGAGGTGGTGACAATGGGGATGCCTAGTTCTTGGATGTAGGTGCTGAACCAATGATCGGGGTACCGGATGCCGATGGTGTCTCTTCCGGTGGTGAGCCGGTCAGGAACACTGGATTTGTGTTTCAATTTTAGAATAAGGGTGTAAGGGCCGGGGAGTTTGGCCAGAGCGGTTTCTGCCTGGGCATTAATCTGGCAGTTTTTCTGAATCCAATCTATCGATGGAACCCAGATGGATAAGGGAGTGGCGGGCCTGTCTTTGAGTTGCCTTATCGTTGATATGGCTTTGGCGTTGGTGGCATCACATCCCAAGCCGTAGATAGTATCACTGGGATGGATGAAGATTACTCCCTGTCTTATCTTTTGTAGAATTTCTTTGGAGCGTAGTTTAAATTCTCGCCGGGTTAGGACTTCCATCTATTACTCAGAAAGTGGATTATTTATATATTTTATGAGACAAGAAAATTCAAGGCTAATATCCAATATTCTCGAGTCTCCTTTTTATGTCTTCTAGTTTCGCTTGCATAGTTTGTAATCGTTCATAGGCATGAGGATGTGTTATCCAATACAAACGACGTGCGGTTCTCTCTCTTTGCTGTTGACGGTAGGGTTCTTCTCTTTTATGTTTTTCTTTCAATGCGATTTGATACATTTCACAGAGGGCAGCGAGTCTTGCGTCAATGACAAGCACATCTGATCCTTGCTTCATACGCTCAGTGAAAAGACGATCTTCCAGAGATTCTTTATCCATAGAAGTTGTATGGTGAAAAACTATTTAAGCTTTTTGGGAGAAGTGCTTTTACTAAACTCAAATGTTTTGATCCGGCCTTTTTTAATGTCTTCCAAAGAGCGTAACATAGAGTGAAGAAACTCATTTTGTTCTTTTAATTCTTTTTTAATTTGTTCTCTATTTTTGGCCATTTTTGTTAGAAAAAAGTCCATCTTCACTTAAAGCTTGAATTATCAATTTGTTAATTTCCAGAGACATTTTCATTTTTTCTTAAATATACTCTCTTCCGTGGGCACAGTTCGAAAAGTGAGTGATTTCGCAAGAAGCATTTACGCCACCTTGGTCGCTCGCCTCGTGCCAACCTCACCCTAAATTTTGCTGAATTTTAGCTTCGTTAATCGTGGAGTTGCATCAATAATTTCGTGCAAGCAAAGGTAGTTCTCGGCTCGCCTCTTGACCTAGGCGGCGGCGTAAATGCAAAAATCACTCACAAAATAAACTGTGCCCTTCCGTGTGCATAGCGCAGTTTTGTTAAAGTGTCTGTTGCTAGGGATTGAACTACTTGATGAGCTTGTATTAGTTCTTCTGTTCCTAACTTAACTTTTTCCCCCCTGGATTTTAGTGTTTCATAAAGTCCTTCCGAAAATGTTGTATTGAATGGAATTCTGAGCCGGCATAAAGTGCCGTAGAAATTAGGTCTTAATCGTGTTGCTATTACACCTAATTCTGGATGTTCTTTTTGGTGATAATGGTCAGAATGCCAGTCCATTTGACCCATAAGACTTCCTGCCCATTCAAAATGTTCTTGTTCTCCAACATCAATCTGTTGCCCAACTATGATCGCATTTAATCCAGTTGCAACTGATTGTAATCTAGAACTAGCTGCGAAGAGTTCTGCTTCATATTGCAAATTTCTGGTTAGACCCACATAATATCTTAGTATGCACACACTTATAAGAATTTCTATATTGAAAGTATACTTTCTCTGGTCATTGTTTTTGTAAAAATCCCTTTCCCCCAGCCATGGCAGCCAGGGGGATAGGGCATAGGGGTGTTTCGTTGAGGTAGTTTATACTGAAGCCATCGAAAAGTCATCAATGAAAGTTTGCCTTTCTCTTAATCCTAAAGGGAGATAGCGCTGGTAGTCGTCATAGGTCTGCAGCAGGTAAATGACTCGGTCGGTGACGTTCATCGCAACCACCCCCCGCTGAGCTGGTAGTCGAAGGATTCTTCCCGGGGCCGGATAGTTTCGGTAGTCATTTTCATGACTTGCTGCTCAAATAATCTTTTTATGGTTCTGGTGGTTAAATCAATCATGGCTATCACCTCCTGGTTGATGGTTTTAGGATGGAAGAAGTAGTTTATATACTCTCGCCGGAGTTGTCCAGTGGGTGAGTGGGTTTATATAAGAATGGTTGAAAGTCATAAATTTTTAGTTTTGGGGAGTTAAGAACACTGGACAAGGAGTGGAAATAAGCTGGTTAGTGGGGAAAATCGTGTCAGTTTTAGAAATGATAAATGTGCTTAAAATGTATTCTTTATACCAACATCCCGCTAATCATGCCTTCTTGTCCTGGTCTACTGGTGACTTTTACTTTTCCTAATTTTGTCTCAACGATAGCTCCTTTGGTAATGATGTTTCGACGAACTAAATGGGGATTGGCGGCATTTTCAATAACGTTGAGAATTTGGGTTTTGGTGGTTTTTCCTTCTAAAGTGCCTTTGCGTCGTACTTTTGTTTCAGGCGAGAGGCGGGTATTGGCTGGAAATCCGGCCAGTTCAGTCTTTTTCTTAGTTCGGGACTGATGGTATCTTCCACCGGAGGCTTTTCGTTGCGATCTTGATTGTGAGCGTGCCATGAATTCTGTAATTAAGCGGTTTCTTTAAAAAGATTTCGTTGTGGAAATGGGGAGACGAAACAACTTGATGGGTAAGCTTTTTTATTTCCCTTTTTTTTTCTTTCCATTAAATATGTGTTCTTTTAGCTTTTCGTTGCCCTTCCAGTCCAAGGCATGTTCGAGAACTTCTTCGATGGTGGTTACGGGAATTATCTTGACCAGATCTAGTTTGGCTTTCTCAACCACAATATCTTGTAAATTGGAATGGGGAACGATAATGATTTTGATGCCGGCATCGATAGCGGCTTCTACTTTGGATGACACACCTCCTACGGGCAGGACTTCGCCGCGTACGGAGAGCGAGCCGGTCATGGCGACTTCTTGTTTGATGGGGATTTCTTTCAAAGCAGAAATAATGGAGGTGGCGACGGCGATGGAAGCGGAATCACCTTCAACTCCATCATGGGTTTGCAGGAATTGGACAAAAATATCCCGAGTTTCTTTGATGTCCTCACCGAAGTATTTCATGATGATGGCGGAGACGTTCTTGACGGCTTCTTTGGCAATCTCGCCGAGTTTTCCGGTGGCGATAATCTCCGATTTTTTTCCTCCTATGGTTACGGCGGATTCAATCGCCAAAATAATTCCAGACTGGGCCGATC
>JAGVVX010000057.1 GCA_018304565.1 Candidatus Aenigmatarchaeota archaeon | reverse complement strand
CGGAAATATTCTCAGCTCCTTGTTGCCGTTATTTGCAACTATCAGTTCCGTCCCTTCCTTCAGGCCCAGATAGCCGCGTATGTGAGAAGGAACGATTATTCTGCCTTTCGAATCTATCTTAACAATGTTAAAATTTCTCATAAGAAATCTCCCCAGCCAGTATCGGACTTGCAAAGCCCACAAAAATCCCACTTTACATTTTAATAGATAGGCTCTTAAGGTTTATCCTAAAAAAATTGCTTCTTTGGCGGTCATCATGGCAAAGAAAAAGGGGAAAAGGGGAAAAATGATTTCTAGAAAAAAAGAGAAAAGACCGCAAGAATCAAAAACCGCAAAGGCAGGATCCATCGAGTTCTGCAAGAAATGCGGAACGATACTTGTTCCTGCTAAGAAAGGCAAGACTATTGCTTTCAAGTGCCGACGCTGCGGTTACGAAACTAAAAAGCACGTACAAATCCTGAAAATAGTCGAGGAAAAGAAAAACAAGAAGGGCGTTGTGATACTGGAGAAAGACATTACATACCTGCCCATGACAGAAATAGAATGCCCGAAATGCGGCAACCGACAGGCTTGGTACTGGCTCCAGCAAACGCGCAGCGCTGACGAGCCGCCGACGCAGTTCTTCCGCTGCACAAAATGCAAACGCGTCTGGCGGGAATATAAGTAACCCAAATCTCAGCAACCCCAGAAAAATCGTTTAACGGACAGCATATAGCTCATTCTTGGAAACTCTGCTGAAAAGTTAACACTCAGGTGTTAACAAAGGTTCACAGCAACAGTAGATTGTTTATAAAATCTAAATTCCAGTATTATGTATGATTATTGGCACAATGATAAAGAAGAAACTTGATGAAGAAAGTTTCTATCAGAAATTAAGAAATTATACCAGAGATAAAATAGAATGTACCCCTCATTCGTTTTTCAGGTTTTCAGAAGAACAAAGAAAGAGGTTTAATTGCGATTTTGCCAGAGATATTCTGCTAAATCGAAAACCTATACTTGCTGGATTGCAATATAATGGCAATTATGCACTATTCTATGACTTCGAAGATAACAAGCTTTTAAGGATTATGATAATCTTTATATCGGGCAGAATAAGAGTATTAACATTCTATACCATAGAAAAACATCAGTTGCCTAAATTGTGATAACTATGCCAGAAAAAAGACAGTTAAACTCAAAAGGCGAGATGGATTACGACTATTCTAATGACATATTGTTCTTTAAGTCAAAGAATAGGGAATACTCAAGGTCTAAAGAATTCAGCAATATTGTATTAGATATCGATAAGGAAGATTTCATAGTAGGCATACAGATATTTGACGCTTCAAAGTTCCTAAGAATTCCAAAAATTGCACTTAGAAACGTACCAAAATGGCAATTCCAAGCCACTATACTGGACAATAAGATTGAAATAAGACTTGTTTTCCAAGTTGTCTACAGAAACAAGAGAATAGAAAAGAACCCTATTATAATGACAGAAACAGAAGACAACCTGCCTAATTCTAGATTAATAGCTGTAGAAGCTTAAGTAATTCAATACCCACAAATAGCCCTCAATGAATGTAAATGAAATCTTAAATCTTCTTCTGGGCATGATTTATAAAGCGGACATAAGAATGAGCTATAACAGCAAATCCAATAAAACATGGCGCGAGTACAAATAACAAATCCATTTTCTTAAAAGAAAAGGTCTTTGTATTCTCGAAGAACCTTAAGATTCTTCGGAATCCCAGAAAACAAATGTTTTCTGAGGATGTCCCAAAAGAAATAATAAAAATATCACTTTAGGAAAGTTCATAGAAGTTTGCGAGAACCCACTAAGAAAGAAGCGAATCACTCAATCTGTCACACGAACACGCCTTTCAGCTCAATTATCACGAACATTGCATATAGGAAGAAAAGAAGGAAGCTTTCCTCCCATGTTATCTTTGCATGGTTCTGCAAAAGCGTTATCACAAGCAATGCAGAGAAAACCATGAACAGCATGCTTGTCGCGAAGACGGTAAAGCCAGTACTGACAGGCCCGAGCAATGCGACAATGCCAATGGAGAATGTGCTGTCTATGGCTACATTGCCCATTATATCTCCGAGTGCTATCTCTTTGTGTTTTGCAAGCACTGCGCGCAGCGAGAAAGTCAGTTCCGGCAATGTCGTCCCGAATGAGACCAGGAAAAGCCCCACGATTATTGAAGGTATCAGAAGCTCGAGAGATATGTTTACAGCGGCTTCAACGATGAAATGAGCCGATACAAACAATACTGCCATAGATAATGCAAATATGCCAATATTTCTCAGCAGCCGCTTGTAATCGTCCCTTTTCTTTTTGGCAAATATCTTTTCCTTCTCGAACAGGCGTGACATGTAAAAGAAGAAAGCCAATACGAGTATCAGACCGTCGTCGCGTGACAGCCCCCCGTCCAGCATCAGAAGTACTGGAAGGCTTGTTACAGCAAGGAAGTAGAAGTTGTTCTTCCTTATCATGGCGTCCGCTTTTATCTGCCGCCCGACAAGAGCTATAAGTCCTACGACAATCGTCATGTCTGCAATATTTGAGCCGATTATGGTTCCCAAGCCTACGTCAGGCTGGCCTATGAGAGCGGAATTCACGCCTATGAAGAGCTCGGGCATGGTTGAAATAAATCCTGCAAGCACAAATGCGATGAAAAAGTCAGAGAACCTGAAGTGCCCGGCGATATCTGAAACAGATTTTACGGCAAAGCTCGCGCTTTTTACCAGGACCATGCTGGCCAGCAGGAACACCGCAAGGCTTTCAAGGAGCATAATTACATTTGTCGCCGTGTATAAAAAGAATCCACCATCTTGAGCTGTAAAGTTAGCGACACCTATCTGGGTGGCAAGATCTAGGGTACCGATATAATTAAATCAATTGTAGTTTAGTAACATTATGGATATGGAGGATTTGAAAATCAAAGTAAAAAAGATTGTTGAGAAAGCTACCGCTCTCAAGAATAAACATATTGATGACAAAAATACTCCTGTAAATTATGCTTGTATTTTTTCTCAAAGCAAAAAAGAATACGATGAATTGCTTGACGTTACACGGAAAATTGGAAACGTTGTTAAAGAAACCCCAACAGGATTGCTTTTTCATATTGAACCACTGCAAACAATTTCGGGGGTTTTAAAATTGTTAAAAATCCGTATTCCCGATCCTACACGACAAGAACTTGGTGATGCTGATTTTACTGTTTCCAATTTTCCTGAGTTTGAGAAAAAATACTTATCCAAAAGCGGTTTCAAATTAATCAAAAAAGAAGATTTTGTAATGATTGAACTTATGGATTCTGACTTTGATGTAAGGGCGTATTTTTCAAATCCTCCTTTAGATATACAATTAGAATCAACAGAATTTACCGCTTAACCTCACCTTTATAATCATTTCCTAGAGGATTATCAGTATGCTCACAAAAGAATCGGTCATGGAGGAACTCAGAAAGGTTAATGATCCGGAACTGCGCCTGGACATAGTCACCCTTGGCCTTGTTTACGATGTACAGATCCGCGATAATGACATTGTGTGGATCAAGATGACGCTTACATCGCCGGGCTGCCCCTATGCCCCGGCCCTGCTGGAGGCCGTGAAGGAATCGTGCAAGGACGCGGGCGCCGCAGACTCAGAGATAGAACTGACATTCGAACCCCTTTGGGAACCGCCTGAAGAAGTAAAATGGGCCATCGGCGGCTTCTCGCCGTGGAGTTCTTGAACTTCATGCTGAATTCCCCGGCATGAACTCGTAACTAATGTAACTGCCCCGTTCTGGACCCCCTGTCCGGCGGGATACGACAGTGACGCCTGCATCATGCCATTCAGGAGGAATCGTGAATTTGCCGCTAGTGTCACGGTATATCTTCATTTTTCTGCGTGCTATCGTGTAGGATTCTGATCCAACCAAGGCCTCCGGAGATATGAATCTCCTGCTCGTGTATGAATCTTGTTCGATGAGCACAACAGAGTCTGTAGGATTGCTCATTTTTCGAATGATATCGGCTGCTTATTAAAAAGCATTTGGTGCTGATCTAACGCTTTTAAACCCTTCCGGCAATTAGCTGGTCTGATATCATGTCTAAAATCAAGTACCCGTACGAATATGATCCTAAGAAGAGAAAGCTTGCCAAGATCTACTCAAAGGGCCGCTTAATGAGCGGTATCATAAACGGCATCATTATCCCAATAATATTCTTTGCCTTTTTCTACTTTTCAGGCCTGTCTGCATCCCTAAGGGACATTGCAATGCCCATGGGCAGTCTAGCAATAGTATTCTACACTTTTATTTTCTTGACTTTGATAGCAATTATACAGTTTCCGTTGCGCTTCTACTCAAGCTACACATATGAGCACAAATATGAACTTTCCAGATACAAACTTTCCGGCTGGTTCAAGGACTACCTAAAATCCATGCTGCTCTTCTACATCTTTACAATACCAATAGCCTATGGACTTTTCGCAATTCTCCCTTGGCAGAACTGGTGGATTTATGCAGGCGTAGCGTACTTCTTCCTTTCTGTCTTTCTTAGTACGATAATGCCTATCCTAATCCTACCCATTTTCTACAAACTCGAACCTTACAAGAACAAAAAGCACATGAAAAAACTTCTTTCGATGATTAAGGCTTCAGGCGTAACAAACGTTAAAGGCATTTACGTAGCAAATGAAAGTGCAAAGTCTGTAAAAGCCAATGCGTTGTTTTCAGGCCTCGGCAAGACAAAGAGAATAGTTTTTTTCGATACGCTTCTCAACAATTTCACGCCTGATGAGGTTGAAACTGTAATTGGACACGAGGCAGGACACTATATACAAAAAGATATTTGGCGCGGTGTTATAATTGATACGATTTTGATATTTCCAATGCTCCTTATTGTCGATGCGGTCCTGAAGGCTACTGGCAATATGACAGACATAGCTAACTTGCCTCTTATCTTCCTGACTTTCAGGATAATAGAAATAATTATTATGCCATTAACAAATACATACTCTAGACACAGGGAAGCCAAAGCCGATTTGTTCGCTTTGGAAACATGCAGAAAGCCAGAGGCTCAAGAATCAACAGAAAGAAGGCTTGTTGATATGGCACTTGCTGATCACAAACCCAACCCAGCAATTGAATTCATATTTCATTCACATCCTTCGGTTGAAAAGCGGGTAGCAATGTGCCGTGAGTGGAAAAGAAGCAAAAGAAATAGGTGAATATTATCGACATAGAGTTCTGCGAAAAGTGCAAATCGGCGATGCAGCCTACCAAAAGCGGTTTCAGGTGCAGGCGCTGCGGCTTCGAGATGAAGAAAGAGTCGACTGCAAAAATAACGACAAAAAGCAAGAAAGAAGCCGTAGTCGTGATAGAAGACAACTCGCCTTACCTGCCAAAAACCGACAAAGAATGCCCGAAATGCCTGAATCGCGAGGCGTGGTACTGGCTTATCCAGACGCGCGCAAGCGACGAGCCGCC
>JAGVVX010000010.1 GCA_018304565.1 Candidatus Aenigmatarchaeota archaeon | reverse complement strand
GATAGGTGGTATGTTAAGGTATCAGTGTCAATATGATGCAAAGGTAGTTTTTGAAATCTTTTTAAGATTCTTTTTAGAGTCTTTGGTTTCATAAGGTTTATTTTACTCTTATATGGCTTAAAAACTAAATATCTTCAACATCTAGGATTTTACTCTTTGTTTACCCGAAGAAAAGGAATACCGTATAGCCGAATATGACCAGCACCATTGAGTGCTTTATGCCGGCTGATACATTCCCTTCAGCCATTTTGCCGATTGCTATGCCTGCGAAGAAGCCCTGTATGATTATGAGGTTCCTGAAAAGTTCGCTGAAGATTGTGCGCAGGTCGCTCTGCACGTTCTCGAACTGGAACGTCGGTATCAGGAATGCCGACATGCCTACCATGACTCCAAGGAAGACTATGTAGATCAGGTAGCCGTTTATCATCTGGGAATATACGCTTGCAGAACGCTCTTTCTTTATCTTCTCAAGCTCCCGGAGGGACTCCACAACGGCTTCCATGACTGTTTCTATCGTGCCGCCGGATCTGTGGGCTTCTATCACTGTCTGCACGGTTCTTCTTATCGAATCGCTCCGTGTTTTGTCTGCAAAATCCATGAGCGCTGTATCAAACGGGATGCCCCACGAAATCTTTGCGTTCAATTCCTTGACATATGCTGATAGAACGTCGTAGTTGTTCGCGCTTGCAGCGCGTATTGCCTGCGGCAGGGTCATTCCTGTCCGTATGTTCTCGGTGATATCCCGCATCAGCTTCGGGAAATAGTTCTCAAGTTTCTTGATTTGCGAATAATCAGAGTACTTTACGAGCAGCGGCACCCCGAGTACCACTACGACAGCAATAAGGTTGACAATGGAGAATATTTGCGGGATCGAGACAAAGACCTGCAAGTTTACGTATGTTATTATCAGGCCTATGACTATGGTGATCAGGCTTATCTGCTTCAGGTCTCTCTTTTTCCGGACAGCAAATTTCTTTTCTTCTTTCTTCTTTTTTTGTTTTATTATGGCCAGAACAATCACCTGGGTTGCGTATAATGCACGAACAGGAGGAATATCATGTTCATCGCAGGTATCAATATATAAATACCGAAGCGCATTGCCGTTGGTATGCTCAGCCCGAGTATATTTCCTCCAATAAGCGACATTATTGAGAGTATTGACACAAAGAAAAGCGGCGCTGCTATGAGAACTGCCGTGTAGAAGTCCGCATATGTAGAGAGTGTCTGGAGGTACTTTTCTCTCTTCAGCCGGTAGTCAAAGAGCGCTTCCTTGCCCGAATTGTCAAGGAACACCTTCATGTCGCCGCCGCTTGTTATTGTAGAGACTATGCCGTAAAGGAATTGCTTGAATTGAGGCGAAGGGGTCCTGTCGGCCACGTTTTTTATCGACGTCAGTATATCCATGCCGAAGAGTTCTGTGTTCCTTACTATGCGCTGGAATTCATGGGTTATTTCGCCGTACTCCTTTATGTTCATCAGCAGCTTGAATACCACGAAAGGCGCCACTCCGCTCGAAGCTATTGCTGACATGTGGTTTATTGCGAAGGGCATGTTTGATTCAATGCTTGTTTTTTTTGTAGTCAGCTGGTGGAAGGGATAGGAGTAGAAAAGGGACAGGGTGGTGGCGCTTGCCGCGGCAGCGCCGACGAATCCGCTTGCAACTGCAAATAACAGTGGCAGCTGGACAAAGTATATGAAAACAAATGCTATCCCAAACAGAGAAGCAAAGAAAGATGCAATTGTCAGGAGAAGCATCTTTCCTATGTATATCTCGTAGAGTATCGAGAGATTTGACTTGATAATTTCTTCCTTTAGTGAGCCGAAATAATTCGAAAAGTAGCGTGCACCAAAGTTGCCAAGAGCCCTCACTGATGTCTTGTACATGGCACTATTTCCTCACAAATTCTCCCGAATGGACTGTAAAGCCTTCTTTTGTGATGCTGTAAGGATGAATTTTTCGTGAATGGTTTGTAGAAGGCATCTTCCATATGTTTATCGATCTCTTGTACTCTTCTTTATCAAGGAAGTTGTGAAGCAGCACAAGGCCGTCAACGACGAACTCCTCGACGCCGAATCTTGAAAGGGATTCTTTTCCTGCAAGAATGTCGCATGTAAGAACTGCAGTGCAGTTGTTTTTCCTCAGCACGTTGCTTATTTGCAGTATCATTCTTCTTATTTCCGGCGGGTCGCGCATGTACAAACCTATGGCTGATATCGAGTCTATGACAACCCTTTTTGCGCCTATTTCCCTTATGTTGTTCTCAATGACTTCAAGTATATCCTCGATCCTGAACGGGTCGTAACGCAGGAACCTGAGCTTGTTTTCGTTTTCATACCTTTCAATATCCCAGCCGAAGACTTCGGCCATTTCTTTTATCTTTGATATGTCCTCCTCGAAGCTCACGAATATGCCGGGCTCGTATTTCGCAACATTATACAGAAACTGCAGGCTGAAAACTGTTTTGCCGGTGCCGCTTGTGCCGCTCAGAAGAATGAGGCTTCTTTCAGGGATTCCTCCTTCAAGTAAATCATCCAGGCCGTTTATGCCGGTAGTAATTCTTTTCATCTGCATCCCGTTAAAGAGGTTTTATATGGACATAGAAACCTGCTGAATCTCGGAGAAACTCCGTTTCTCCGAAGATCTCGAAGAAGTTTCACTTCTTCCAAGATTAATTCACTATGAATATGCGTCTATTATCTGTTCTGGGAAATAAGGCTTTCTATTTTCTCGGGGTCTTTTCTGCAGAGCGAAATGTATCTGCCGGCATCCTGTATGTCCGTTACATTGTTTTCTACCATCCACATAAGCAGCCTTTTGCGCCTCGTTATGTCCTTCATTATCCTGTCCATTGTTATGCCCTTCTCTGACGATATCTTATTGAGAAGCCATGAGTTGCCCCTGTATTCAAAAATATCTGTTGCAGGAAGCCATACAAATATCTTCAGCGTCCTGGCGTTTCCTGTTTCAGTGTCCACGCTTTCTATTTCGACTATTTCTTTTGCCCTGCGCGCAGATTTGCCTTTTTCGCGCGCATGAACCATTACCAGCACAACATCAAGGCTGCCTATCAGGCTTGGTGACAAGTCTATTGGCTTGGTCTGCAGTCTCTTGATGACATCTTCAACACTGCCTGCGTGCATGGTTGACAGGCTTGGATGGCCTGACGCCATTGACTGGAACATGACGTAAGCTTCTTTCCCGCGGATTTCACCAACGATAAGATAATCCGGATTCTGCCTGAAGGATGCTTTCAGCAGATCGAACATTGTTATTTGCCCGACGCCGCTGGAAGAGAAGCCTGTCCTTACAACCCCTGGAATCCAGTTCTCATGCGGCAGCGCAAGTTCTCTTGTGTCTTCTATGCTTACGATCTTCAACTCAGATGGTATGAAGAGCGACAGCGTGTTGAGCATGGATGTCTTGCCTGTAGCAACGCCGCCTGTAACGAGTATGTTTGCCCCCTGCTCTACAATAAACCACAGGTAAGCCAGCATCTCAGGCGAGACTGTATTGAGCCTGATCATGTCAACAGGAGTGAAAGGCACTTCCCTGAATTTTCTTATCGAGAATGTGGGGCCTCTTGTCGTGACGTCTCCTGCAAGTGACGCCTGGATTCTTGAGCCGTCCGGCAAGCTGCCGTCCAGCAATGGTTCTGCATAGCTTATGTATCTGTCGCACCTTTCCGCAAGTTTAGTGACAAATCCCCTGAGTTTTTGCTCGTCATTAAATACAATGTTTGTTCTGATTGGGCCATAGCGCTGGTGCACAACATATACAGGCACCTTGAATCCGTCGGCGCCTATATCCTCTATGTAAGGGTCCCTTAGCAAAGGTTCTATCTGGTTAAGGCCGATAAAATCCCTGAATATGAAGTACATGATCTTTATGTATTCCTGCTCGCCAAGCTTGTAATTGTACTCGCCAAGAAGAAACCTGACATGCTCTTCAAGGAATTCTATTGTTTTATCCTCGTGTTTTATGTCTTCAAGTGTCACGTTGATGACCTGGATAAGGCCTTCCTTGAGTTTATTCAGTACCATCTCCTCTTTCTCGGTGAGCTTGGGCTCTATGACTTTGTAGGCCAGGGTATTCTCTGTTTCATCCCAGCGGATTGTGGCGTAAGCAAACGGCTTAATTAGTGGATAAATAACGGACTTGAACCTGACGTCATCTCTCTTTGGCAATGAGATAAATGAATGCGGAGCTGAATAAGCGAAACGCGGGTATCTGGGCATCCTGTTCTTCACGGTCTGAAGAAGCTGCCCGGCGCGGGTTTTCGGTTTTTCGTCCTGTTTTGTAAATTTCCTGTAGAGCCAGCCCCTGAGGGGGGTTTTTTTATCCTTGATCTCTTTCTCCTTGAGTTCTTTCTCCTCTGTCTTCTGTTCCTCATTCTGCTTCTCGGCGCTTGTTTCATCTGATTTCTGCTTCTTTTTGCCGAATAGTCTTTTCAGCTTCATTCTGTCCCCCTTCTGGTTTTTCTCGACCTGCCGACCTGGACAATGCCCCTGTATCTGGCGCAGCTTGGGCATGCGTAGAACTTCCTGCTGAACGTGCTCGTGAACCTTGGATCAATCTGCTTCCTCAGTACAGGGTCTGTTATCCGGAATCCCTTGTACGTCGTGAACGTTTTCCATCGCGGCACGCTCTTCCCGCAGTAACTGCAGGTAACTGTAGATTCATGGCCCTTGGATTTTGTATGCGTGTAGCCGCGTCTGTAGGGAGCTGACATTTACTTCACCAATATAATTTAGCTCAGGCCGTATATAAAACCCGGCTCTGATAAAAACCCCTATTTTTAAGCTTTGATGTCAACTTAGGTTATCAGGCAAGATTCTATGAATATTGAAGAAATAACTAATTCAAAGGGTCAGTTGATTGACGACGCTATGAATGACGTTTTCAAAGGAAACATACCAAACTTATACGACGCCATTAAATACCATATTGATACAGGCGGGAAAAGGATAAGGCCAATACTTGCCATTTTGACTTATGAAGCACTAGGGAAAGAGCCAAAAAAGATTGCTCCTTTCGCAGCTGCATGTGAAGTATTGCATAACTGGATACTCGTGCACGATGACATAGAAGACGGAGACAGAATGAGAAGGGACAAACCTACCGTCTGGGTAAAATACGGCATTGCACATGGCATCAACGTAGGAGATCTGATGGCCCACAAGGTTTTCGAGCTTATTCTCAAGTCAGATTTTGATGAAAAGACTATCCTGAAGCTGACAGAAGCTACAATGACTGCAGCAATAAAAACAGCGGAAGGTCAGGCTATGGACATCAATCTTCGCGATAACAATTCGCCAACTGAGAATGATTATATGAGAATGATCACGGGTAAGACAGCCCATTACTTGACATTACCAATGGTAGGAGCTGCAGTTGCCGCAGGCTCAAGGCAAGACATGATAAACAAAATGATAGAATTCGGGAAATTTATCGGCCCCGCATTCCAGATAACAGATGACGTCCTTGATTTGACAGAAGGCAAGGGTCGCGGAGAGATAGGACGCGACATCAAAGAAGGAAAAAGAAGCATCCTGGTCGTTCACTGCCTTTCAAAGTGCACAAAAGACGAGAAGAAAAAGATTATTGAAATACTCAACAAAAGCCCTGAAAAAACCTCAAGTGCTGATGTTGCATTTGCAAAGAAATTGTTCGAGAAATACAAATCCATTGAGTATGCAAGAAGCAGGGCCGAAAGCTTTGCGGCACAGGCGAAAAAGATAGCTGACACAATGCCTCGGAATCTCAAAGAAATCCTGTACTTCTTCGCCGATTACCTCGTAAAGAGGAGAAAGTAAGCTTTTTCTGCATTAAGGGGGAAACTATGCCATGCGCATCGAAGACCTCATGTTCCCAAGGCCTATCATTGATATACTCAGGAAAGGCGCGGAAAACCTGAACCCGCCGCAAAAACTTGCGCTTGAAAATGGGCTGCTGGAAGGAAAGAATCTTGTTATTGCCTCCCCGACAGCAAGCGGCAAGACGCTGATCGCTGAAATGGCTTTCCTGAAGAATTTCCTGAACCACGGGAAGACTGTTTACTTGGTGCCACTGCGTGCTTTGGGCAGCGAAAAATACGAGGAGTTCAAGAAGCGTTACACAGGCATCGGCATGAAAATAGCGCTCTCTGTCGGTGACATGGATAAGGAAAGCGAATGGCTTGGAAATTACGACCTGATAATTGCGAGCAACGAGAAAATGGATTCTTTGCTGCGCCATGAAGCAAAATGGATAAGCAGCGTATCGCTTATAATCTGTGATGAAATACACGTTCTCAATGATCCAGGCCGCGGCCCTACATTGGAAATAGTCCTGACGCGCCTCAAGGAACTTGCAAATGCTCAGGTCTTGGCGCTGTCTGCGACAATAAGCAATGCAGATGAGATTGCAAGATGGCTCGGAGCGAAGCTGGTTAGAAGTGACTACAGGCCCGTAAAACTTTATCCCGGCGTTTGCTATCCGGAGAAAGACAGCTGGGCAGTGGAATACCATGGAAAACCAGACTTGAAAATACATTCGAAGTTCGAACCGGAAATTGCAATGACAGAAGACACTGTAAAGAGGGGCAAGCAAGCGCTGCTCTTCCTCTCAACGCGCAGGAATAGCGAGGCAGCAGCTGAAAAGGTTTCATTTGCCGTGGAAAAGAATCTCACGAAAGAGGAAAAGGAAAAGTTAAAAATAGTTTCCAAAGAAATAGCTTCTGCGCTGCCCGCCGCTACAGTGCAATGCAAAAGGCTGGCGGGCATCGTTGCCAGGGGCGCGGCTTTCCACCATGCGGGGCTTGTTGCAAAGCAGCGCAAGATCATTGAAGATAATTTCCGCTCCGGACTGATAAAGATACTTGCATCAACATCTAGTTTAGCATTTGGAATGAATTTACCCGCCTGGCGGGTTGTTGTCAGGGACATGAAAAGATTCTCAGGCTATGGCTCGGATTTCTTGCCTGTTCTTGACGTGCAACAGATGTGCGGCCGTGCAGGCCGTCCTGCCTACGACACCGAAGGCGAAGCAATACTGGTTGCGAAATCAGAAAGGGAAAAAGAGGAGCTCAAGGAAAAATACATCTTCGGTGAGCCGGAGCCTATATACTCAAAACTTTCTTCGGAACCTGTACTCAGGATGCATCTGCTTGCATTGATTGCTTCAGGCACTACAAAGACAAAAAACGATATCCAGAAATTCTTCTCAAGGACATTTTTCGCGCACCAGTACGGCGACATAGGGCAGGTAATGAAGAAGGTCGAAAAGATCCTTGCAGAACTCGAAAGCTACAGTTTTATCGAGATCGAAAAGGAAGATTTTATCCTTCCGGATTTTGTTCCTGCCTTCTCGCTGGCAAAAGACGTGAAGCTTACGGCCACGAAAATCGGCAGGCGCGTGAGCGAACTTTATGTTGATCCGTGGTCCGCAAACATGATGATAAAGAACCTGAAGCCCATGACGGACCTTGAATACATAATGGTCATCGGCAGATGCCTTGAAATGCTTCCGGTGATCCGCACAAAGAGCAAAGAATACGACCAGATCGAAGGTGAACTGGAGAGATGCGGCCTGAACACGCCTGATGCCTGGAACATTGACTACGAAGACTTCATAGACCTGTTCAAAACTTCCATTGTCATCAGGGACTGGATGAATGAGTTTCCTGAAGGCAAGCTCCTGGATACTTATGGCGTCGCGCCCGGCGAGCTCCACAACAGGATGACCAATGCAGAGTGGCTGCTGTATTCTGCCCGCGAGCTGGCGCTGCTGCTCGAAAAACGGCCTATAGCAAATCACCTGAACAAGCTGAGGATGCGAATTAAACATGGCGTGAAGGAAGAGCTGCTGCGGTTAGTGAAGCTGAAAGGCATCGGCCGCGTGCGCGCCCGCCTGCTCTTCAAGAACGGCATAAAAGGCGCTGCAGACATCCGCAACTCCACTGAAAAGCTGGAAAAGATCCTAGGCAAAGGCGTCGCACGCCAGATACTGGAGCAATTAGGCAACAAATGAGATAATTAACCAAAAGGATTTTCAAATAGCGGCATTATTTCCATTTGCCCCGGATGTATGCCAATTGATATTCCATAATCCACTGCCATTTTCATTTTATCCTTTTCTTTTTTTCTGAATTCAAAATTCTTTTTCCTGAATATAATCACGATACTATCATCTTTCACGATATGCATATACCATCCTTGTTTAATGGCGAGTTCTGCTTTAGTAACAAATTCTGCCTTTCTTTCATCGCTAACTTCGATACTATGAAGTTTCATCCTGCCTTTCTTTTTCTCTGCTTCAAGAAACGATTTTCGCGTACTGACTATTTTTACAAGCTTCAGTATTTTTTTGTCATCCAAACTTTCTCCTATAATCACGCCTTTCCACGTCATACTATCACTTATGGAAGGTATAGGTATCTGTAAGTTTTTGAACGTTATGCAGGTTAAGGTTTATACTTTAAAGATTGTATGATATAGTTTTTTATGAGGAAAATTATCATGATGAAAGCTAATGAGCTTGCACAGTATCTTATGGGTCGCCACAAAGTGCTGGATTTCAGCAACCCTAGCCTTGAACTTAGAAGAGAAGATGACTTCGAGTTAAGGCAGAAGATTCTAAGCTTAACCCAATCTGAGGCTAAGAAATTGGGTATAGGAAAAAGCTCTTTGCATTATTTGAGGAAACACGCTAGGTCGGATAAGCCGTTTAAGGTTTATGGGAAGGTGAGAGGTAGATTAGTTGAAAATAGAATTTAATAAAACTAAATTTGAGAAACTTTCAGACGAAATAGATAACTTAATTAAAGATTCTGTGGCTTTATTTAATTCTGATTGTTCTGTGAGCCATCCGAATAACAGAAAACTTCAAAGATTAGAAAATATTTTATTGCAACACTTACTGGAAAATACAAACTTTTCAAATGTGTTTGATTTTTTGAAATCAGAGTTTGTGACTATTGGAGACCATACAATTCTTTTTCACATTCTTTGCGAGCTTAAGAAAAGTAATAAAAATACTCTAAATGATTTTTTAATAGCACTCAACAATTACGTTAAAAATATAAAACAAAAACCTGTGAATGATTATTCTTTCTATGTTCCGATCAGACTAAATTTATATATACCAAAGAACCAAATTTCCACGTTAAAAAAGAAAACAAAACAATCTAATGGAGTAAACATAGTAAAGCCAACAAAAAAACTACTTTCTAAAATTAGTGGGAATAATCTAAAATCTCTTTTCGGAAACAGAAATTTTCTTATCAGAATAGATTCCTCAGGACGTGATACACGATATTGCACAAAAATTGTTAACAAAAAAATTGATGCATTTTTGGGCGCTTTCGCTCTTGCAAGATTTGCTTACATAGATACTTCGAAATTAATATCAGCTTCCAGAGATTTATCAATTGAAACAAATCCGCTAGAAGATTTTTTCATAGTTATAGAAAACCAGAATACAGTTATTTATCCGTCTGGCCAATCAGCTTTATTAATAGAAAATCAAATTAAACCAGAAACTATATCTAAAATAAATAAACCACCTTGGAACGTCCATATTTCTAGAAGATATGTAAATTATCCATTGGTTATACAAATTTTGGATGGTTTTAGAAGAAGTTCAAACGATATACATAAAATACTTGAAAAAGCACTTGGTTTATACTATGAAGCTATAACAGAAAAAGACCTTGACATGTCTTTTCTAAAGTTTTGGGTCGTATCTGAGATTATTTTAAGATACAGTGGCAAAAGAAAAGGCAAGGACTTAATCTCACTGTTGGAAAAAATTATAATAGATAAGCATCTAAGAAAAACTGTAGATTTACTTTATTATAAAAGAAATAAATTAGTACATGAATTTGATACTGGATATATATCACAACCAAATAGAAATTTATCAAAAATGATTTCAGAAGAACTAATAATGCTACTTTTAGACCCTCCATTTAAAATTAAAAATAAAGAAGAACTTAAAATATTTTTGAGTAGTTTATCTTCAAAACAACACCTTATTAAACAAAGAAGTATAATTAATTCTATTATTAGAAAAATGAAATAGTTACATCAGAACAGAGTTCATTTCTTTGTCCTTCTTGTTGAGAACCTCTCCATAACCTTTCTCTAGTTTCATATCCAATTTATATACCACTTCAGTTTGGTCTATAAAATCACATATTGCAATCAGTAAGTCTTTTAGTTTCTGTACTTGCGATTCATCTTTTTTTATTTTGTTATAAAATACCCTATGGTGGACAAACAAATTCCTTGCTTTATTGAATTTTTTAAGTAATGGTTCAGAGTCCTTATTAATTAGTTCATTTTTAATGCACCAGTTGATGTATGTGCCTAATGTCCAGTTGTACATTAAGTCAGGATTTATTCGTTTTTCAAAATGAAGTTTTTTGAAAAGTATATGTTCAAGGTCGGAAGCCACTTGTATAACTGCTAGTGGAAGATTATCAGATTCTATTAATTCTCTAGAATGTGTAGTGATAAGTTTTCTGATTGGCATACAGTCATGTATTCTCTAACCTATAAATGTGTTCAAAAACCGAGAGATACCTATAACCCCGTCAATGCATGGGCTCGCTGAGATTTGAACTCAGGTTCCCGACTTTTTCTTTCCCCGGTTTCTTTGGGGTTTACAAAGACCTTTCTTTTGAAAAGAAAGGGGTTTGTCCCGAAGCCGGAGTCCTACCAAGCTAGACTACAAGCCCTAAAAGACTATAGAAATACTGACTAGAAATGCTTAAATATATTAGTATACTAAGTATACTAGGTGTTAAAAGTGGACAAGACTATTAAAGTTGACGAGAACACGTACAGGATGCTGAACGAGCTTGTGGGAGAAATCCGCTCTGAGGAAAAAAGGCCGGTTTCTATAAACGAAGCCTTGGCAAAGGTTCTGAAAGAAAAAAAGAGGAAAAGAAATATCATGAATTTCGCTGGCTCTTGGAATATGAGCGACAAGGAAGCGGAAGAAATAAAACGCGACATAAAGAGGCACAGGAGATCATGGACAATAAGATATTGATCGATACGGACATCCTGATAGATTTTCTTAGGGGAGACAAAAACACCGTAGAGCTGATAAAGGGAATAAGCGCAAAGAGGCTTATTACTACTGATATAAACGCCTTTGAGCTATATCATGGTGCTTACAAGAGCAAAAATAAGCGGGAAAATCTTCCTGAAGTTGAAAATTTGCTAGATTCTATGGAACTAATAAGTACCAACAGGGAATCTATGAAGAAAGCTGCGGGACTGATATCAGACCTTGATAGGAAAGGCAGCACAATAGATATAGCGGATCTTTTCATAGCTTCTTTATGCATCACTAATTCTGCGATGCTGTTAACTCACAATAAAAAACATTTTGAAAGAATGGGCATAAAATTGATTGAATAGGTTATGCGATACTACAACAACACCTATCTTACAATTAGCCGGCGCAGAACCAAACCGCCGGCCTAGCACAGCTACAAGCCCTTACAAATGGGTCCGCTGAGATATTCATCAGAGGAGGTATCGCAACCTCCGTCCTGATTTTGAACTCAGGTTTCAGCCACCCCAAGGCTGGGTCCTTTTGGAAGGGACACTCCATGGTTTTCTTACTAATCTTTTCTTTGAACGGAAAAGATGGTAGAGGAAGAAAAACCGTAGGTTTGTCTTCTCTTACCAAGCTAGACTACAGACCCACTTCATAGTTATACTTCAAAATCGATGCCAATCCCATGCTCTTCCATTTCTTCGATCTCATCAGCAACCAGTTTATGCATGGGATGGTTTCTATATCCATCCAAAGCTTCCTTATCTTTAGCAATTACAACTGCAGCATGTGTGAATCCTTCAGACCATTTGGAAAAATTCTCACCGCACATGATGTCAGCAACACCCTTGCATTTTGTCTTTAAGCTTTTAACATCATCAAGAGCTTTTTTTATTCTATCTTTTGAAGTTCCATTTTTCCACTTGAATATTGCTATATGAACAATCATCTGAAATCACCATTATTAGATTATTTCTCCACAGTCAATTAAAAACCTTATTAGGCTGTTTTGATAGTATTATCTTAGTGTCGCAGAAGGTTGTTGTTACAATTGCTTTTTTGCTAGGCATGCAACTGGCTTATGCACAATACACTACCGAGATTGTTGCCCACTGGAAACTTGACGAAGGATCAGGAACAACCGCATCAGATTCATCCGGCAACGGAAATAATGGTGTTCTGGTAAACGGCCCCACGTGGGCAGGCGGGAAAATAAATGGAGCGTTAAGTTTTGACGGAAGTAATGATGAAATGTGGTGGAGTTACACAAAACCGCAAAACACCTTTACCGTATCCGCCTGGATTAAAGCCAACACTACCCATGAAATAGATGGGGAAAGTACTTCAGGAACGGGAGGCGTAAGCGGCCAGAAGTATCTGTTTTGGCCGAATCAAGAAGGTTCAAACGGCGGTATGGGTATTTCTGCTGGCATCAACGGCATATCCGTGTATGAGCACGGTGATTCGTATATGCCCGCCTTGGCTGTTTACTCCAGTTCTTTAGGCACCGGCTGGAATCATATTATTGTAGTTTATGAAAACAAACAGCCAAAAATCTATTCAAACGGCTTATTGGTTCGTACCGGTTCGACATCACTAAAATCCATAGTTTATGCTCCAACAGGAATAGGCGGGGGAGTTTACGGTCACTTTCCCGGCCTCATTGACGACGCCCGCGTCTACAACCGAGCGCTGTCGGCCGCAGAGATTCAATCTATTTACACCGAAGGATATGGCGGAACAATACCAACACTCTTTAACAACACTTTCGCTTCCGACCTCCGCAATTATAGGTCTGGTTGGTCGTCTGCCCATTGGATACCAACGATCAATCGGCTATGGACATTCGGCGGGGATTCTCACAATTCTGCGGGCAACAACGGCGTCCGGCTGTTCGATCCCGTTGCCAATGTGTGGACCGTAGCGATCCCGAACACGTGGGGTGTCTCCGGGTGCCGGAACAGTGATAACTACCATTCGTTCTATGTTCCCTCGCTCGACGAGGTGTGGGTCATGGCGGGACAGGGGACGAGCAGTCAGGTCTCGAGCAGCCAATTTCTCTGCCGGTATCAAGTTCAGGCGGCCACCTGGATCACCTACCAAACGAAAGAGCTTGCTGCGGCTTTTGTGGACGGTATCGACACATGGGTCCACGCTGAGAACGCCGCTGTCGCGTACAGCGGCACACTAGACCAGGCATTGTTCCTCGGTGGCGCATCACATGGGAGTCCGTCGTCAATTCTTCGTCGTATCATCAAGAACCCTGCCGGAGCTGCGAAGCCGTTTAGATATGTTCAGGATTTGTATTTTAGCGGTGTCCCGACAACTGCAAACAGCCGGAACCGGATGGTGGCAGTTGACAGATCGTTTTACGCGCTGCTTGGGCAACGCCTGTTCGTGTCTGACGGGGCGACCGTCACCGAATTAGCCCCGGCGCCAGTCGGTGGGACACTCTCCTACGACTCCACTCGGAACCGACTCGTACTGTTCGGCCCCTGGGGGATTGCCTCCTATGATCTGGTCACGCAGGCATGGACAATGACTGCCGCGATTCCTCCCGGGCAAATCACTTTCGCGAATACCATGGGAGACTACAGCCCCATCGTAGACTACGCGCTATACACGGGTGGCTATGCGTACATGGACGGTCAACCGTTGAACGACACAACCACGCCGACAGGCTTCCAAGCGCAGTTCCGGGTCGTTGGCGTTCGGACTGGATCGTCCACTGTAACGCCTCCTCCACCTCCACCACCTCCGCCGCCGCCCTCTACAGGAGTCATCGACATTCCTGTCAACACTTGGATTCGCATCCCTCTTCCCGGCGGCGGCACCTCCCTGACCAGCGGTAAGCACATGCGCTACACCTGGAACCCGGTGGACGGGCGGATCTATCATCTGGGAGGTGATTTCTACGGCACGTCCAGTTGGCCAGAGATGTACTCCTACGGGGTGTTCAACAACTCCTGGCGGAAAGAGCAAACCATGTGCGTAACGCCGCCAGACGTGCAGCACGGCGGCGCCGACGAGGTGACATGGACCTACGATACTCGGCGCAACATCTTCTGGATGATCCCCGGCTATATGAGTGCAGGAACGATCACGGCGCAGTGCCCGGCGGGCACCTTGGCTCCGGTCGATAAAATCATGACGTGGGACCCGGCGACGAAGAAGTGGTCCGTCCCGAACAGGACAAGCCTGACCACGTTCGGGGCCATATCCGCGTTCCACAAGTACGGACACTATGACTCCGTGACTGACACGATCGTTCTGATGGACGATTCGGCCGCGCTCGTCTACAACATCACGTCGAACACCTGGACTCGCTCTTGGTGGGCATTCTCGGACGGGCGAACCGTCCGCGTATCCCAGGAATACAGCGTGATCGACTCAACCGGGAGAGCGATCTACGTCATTGACGGGACGGCCTCGAGGCTCTATCGCTATGGGCTCGATTCTCATCTCCTGACCGATCTCGGACCCACTGTGCCAGGCGCCATCGCCTTTGGTGGCGGGAACACGCGGCTCAGCTTCGACCCAATCCACCGCGTCATCCTCTGGCCGCTCTCCGATACCAACACCATTTCCGTCTATCATGTAGATACCGCGACATGGGAGACGATGACGGCGGCCAATCCAAGCGGGATGACCCCCGAGCCATCCAGCCAGACGTTCGACCCCGGCCAGAATGTACTGTTCGCGGTGGACTTTGGACTGGCAGGCGGAGTGACTGGCCGAGAGTACCTGTGGCTCTATCGCTATAGTTCGGCTCCACTCCCACCTTCTGACACCACTCTTTCCGCAAGCCCAACAACGATTATTTCGGGGGGATCAGCTACACTGACCTGGTCTTCGACCAACGCGACATCATGCACCGCTTCCGGCGCATGGTCAGGAATAAAGTCAACATCAGGCACACAAATAGTGAGTCCTGCGGTCACTTCAACTTATACTCTCACATGTGCAAATAGTGAAAAATCCATTTCTCAGACTCTTACACTCACTGTGAATCCGGTTGTAATAAATCCTGGAGACATAAATGGCGACAAAATAGTTGATATTCTTGATGTTGTAATGATTGTAAAATATTTTGACAAAACAGTTTCTGACAGCAAAGCAGATATAGCACCGCCTTTCGGCATCATAAATATTTTTGATATAA
Organism: Candidatus Aenigmatarchaeota archaeon; assembly: GCA_018304565.1. Classification (GTDB taxonomy): domain Archaea; phylum Aenigmatarchaeota; class Aenigmatarchaeia; order GW2011-AR5; family GW2011-AR5; genus JACPDL01. The sequence goes on along the minus strand of JAGVVX010000010.1, from coordinate 8,673 downwards.
TGGTGGTAATCACGAACTGGGGCAAAAGATATTAATTCAGGATATTTTCCCAGACCCGATTATTCTCGGCAGCGTCTGCTTTGTGCTTGCTATGATGCATTTCTGGCCTGGGAAGTAAGCAGCAGGATGCTCCAGTGTTAGTGTTATTTCCGCTCCGTTTGCTTCTGCCTTTGCTGCTATAACCTGCAAGCCAACAGAAACTAGAACACTGCTCCCAGTTTCGATGCCTTCCTTGGCGAATCTGCTTTTTTTGAATTCGATCTTCAGCGTCTTTGATACGTTTGCTTCCTTGCAGATAACATAGCCGCGTTTTAGATCGTCGGCTTCCACGCCTTTGAGGTTCAAGCCAAGCCTCATGCCGTGCTGCGCCTCATCGATATCGTTGTCCTGCGACTGTATTCCTTTCACGACAGCTTCCTTTCCTATTGGCTGCACAAGAAGCTTGTCATATTTTTTTATTGCTCCGCCTTTCAGCACAGTAAGCACCACTGTGCCGACGCTTTTCACGTTGAAATAATTGTCCACAGGAGCCCAGACATTCTTAGTCAGCTCCGGCGCTTCGAGGGATTTTATTTTTTCCCGAAGTTCCTTTTCATCGCTTACAATCCCGAAGTTTTCTAGAGAAGTGCCTTTGACAAATTTTTGAAAGTGCTCGCCAACCAGAAATCCTTTCCCGAAGCCAAAGGCATCCAAGGCTACAATCTGCTCTGCAACCTCCTTTGTCAATTCACCGGAAATCACAGGCACATCCGTCATGCTTATTGCCTGCAACAGCGGCTGCACGCGCTCTGAATTAGGCGCCACGAAAGTGAATACGCCTTCTGAGCTTGCATGGTTGTAAATCATTATGTCATTGACTGTTCCCTGCTTGCCGAGATTCTTCAGCAGTTCATTGTCGCCGAAAACGCCGAGAGTCAGGTGCATGATTATTCTCCTATTAGTAGAATTCAAATGATAGCTCCAATATATTGGTAATACCTGAAGAGAATCATCAAGCTTCTACTTTCTTTCTGATTTTTGGAATTTCCTCTTCCGCAAACGAAGAGGCTAATTTGAAATTTAATTCTGAAAGGACTTTGGCTATTGAGCTCTCTTTATTTAGTTTGTACATTTCGGCTCTCCCTATTTCACGCGTTTTAACTATGATTTTCTTTTGCACGAAGTCTTCCCATATCTTATCTAGGGTAATTCTGGATACGCCGGTTTCTTCAGATACGCTGCTTTTTGAGTAATCGAAGCTGTCAAATGTTAAGAAGAAATCTAATACCTTAACTATAGGCGTTTCGCCAAAAGTTTCTACAAATATCGACTTTTTTGCTTCCATATAAACACAATCCACCACATAAATGTGATGGTATTTCTTTGAAATACCACAGATCATATATGTGGATTTGTTTATGCTCAAAATTGCTTTGCAATTTTGGCATGTCAGAAAGCCTTGCTTTCTGAACATACAGGCAACCATTGTTTAAAAACAATGGTATGCCATGTATCAATCGCTCAACTCATTTCTGTTGCATTATTGGTTACTTGTGATTAGGTTTTAAATAATTATGCATTTAATGTATAGAAATTATACGATAGTGATAATATGGAAATTCATGATGACAGGGACATAGAGAGAATTCTGCTAAAGAAGCTCCATACACTGGGTTGCTGGGGGACGAGACATGTCTCAGAAAGCAACCTGCCTAAAGGTTTTCCTTCTCATGTTAAAAAACGCGTAATGGATATTGCTGAAGATCTGCGTAAGAAGGGCATTCTTATTAAGCGTCCTAGTAGTCACGACTATCAGTGGTATCTAAACTGGGATTCGAAAAGAGAGATAGAAGAAAGAATCAAATAAATCAAATCACATTAAGCATCATATCTTCCTTCCTGTTGTGATGAACCCCGTGTGCACGACCTGCGAGTGCCTTGGATGCGAAAAGCCGTGGGAAACCTTCCACTCGCGCTGTATGGTTTCTACTGTCTTCATGTGAACGAAGCCCTCTTTTTCCATCGCCTTCACGGCCTTTATCTGCTGCTCGATGTGCGGCGAGTAAACGCAAAGCCAGCCGCCGGGTTTCAGCGCATTGTGAGCCCTTTTTGCAAGCTTTTCTGCAAACTGCATGTCAAGGGTTATCAGATCAAGGTTCTTCTCCTTGAAACCTTTGAGTGCGTCAGCATTTTTTACTGTGACAGTCTCTTCAAGTCCGCAGTGCACGATGTTCTTCTTCACAATCTCATAGTTCTCTTTCTTTTTTTCATATGTGTAAACGTTGCCATTAGGCCTCACAAGATTCCCCAGAAATAGCGCCAGAAAGCCCGAGCCAGAGCCTGCATCAAGGCATCTCCAGCCACTAGTAACGCCTGTTATTGCTGCTATTGCGCCGGCATCCTTGGGCGTGATTATCTGCGGGCCGCGTTTCGCTTTTTTCAGCAAGTCTATTAGTGTGGGAGCGGCAACAATGAATTCCTTTCCCTTTGTCGACTTGATCTTTTTGCCTATTCTCACTTTCTCGAGATTGATCTCGCCGTACTGCGTCTGGAATTTCTTCTGCGCCGTATCTGCGAGGAACACGGCGTCTTTGCTGAGCAGGAGTATCTTCATGCTACTATTCTGAAAACAAGCCTTAAAAGAATTGGCTATTGTAAGAAATCATGCAGCGCTTATTCGTCTGGGACTATCACGGCACGCTATGTACTGGCGCCGAAGATGCGCTCAAGACTATCTTGGACAATGTGCTGGAATCTTTTGGCATAAACAAAAAGGTTTCTAATGAAGATGTGCTAGGGCTTTTCGGTAAGCCTATGGGTGACTTCTTCAGGCATTTCCAGCCAACTATAGGCCATGCACAGCTGGTTGAAATGACAAATTTCTTTGAAAAGCTCAGCAAGGAGGTTGCGCCGTTGCACATAAAGCCCAGAGAAAACGTTCACGCTGTCTTGGGCGAAATAAGGAAAAGAGGCGACGTGAACGTTGTCGTTTCTTCCACGCCTCCTCACAGGCTTCTTGATTTTCTAGAAATGATAAGCATACAGGACCTGATTGATCACTATATTGGAATACCGTATATCATCGAACATAAGGGCGGCAAAGCGGTGGCGTACAAGGCCAGAAAAGTCAAGGAATTTGCTGCGGGGAGATTCAGCTCGGTCGTAATGACAGGCGACAGGGAAACAGACATGGAAATTGGAAGGAGGCTTGGTGCAAAAACCTTTTTCCTGTCCGACAAGCCTTATGTAAACGCCGACAAGATTATTTCAGGCCTTTCTGAAGTCCTGGAAGTCTACAAAGAGAATCCAGTGGATTCTCTTGTACCGGAATACCATGAATAATACTGCAGCCTGAATACAAATGATATTTATTATGCCGGTCAGATGGCGCGTAGATAGAACAAGACAAACAAAATCACCATTATAACTGAAACAATAATTGCTATTTTTATGAGCTGAGGATCATTGCCAAAGCCTACGACAAATGGCCCGATAACGCCACCGAAGCCGATTTTTGAATCCTTCGCACCAGAATTGCCGAGGATTATTAGAACTACTCCAGAAATCACGAGGATAAGACCAACCATTACGAGTGCTTCCATCTTTCTCACCTTCGAATGCTTAGAAATCTGCATGGCATTTAGCGCCCGAATTTTCTTTTGCGGTTCTGGAATTCCCTTATGAAGCCGTTAAAATCTTCCTTTGTTATCTCGGGCCATTTCTTTTCAGTGAAAAGCAGCTCGGAATAGACGGACTGGAACGGAAGGAAGTTGGATAATCTTATGTCGCCGCCTGTTCTTACAATCATGTCTGGATATGGCTGGCCGTCGGTATAGAGATGCTTCTTGAGCAGTGCTTCGTCGAGCTGATGCGGTTTCAGCAGTCCTTTCATGCTCTTGAGCATAAGCTTTCTGACTGCATCCACTATTTCCTGCTGGCCTCCGTAAGCGACAGCTACGTTCAGGAAATGCTTCTTGTAATTTTTCGTTGCGCGCTCCACGTCCATCAGTTTTCTCTGTAACCTTGAAGGCAATAGATGGGTCCTTCCTATGAACCTTACATTTACTTTGAAACGGTGGATGACGTGGTCTTTTTCATTGAGGATGTTATGTGCTTCCTTTTCCAGATGATTGAAAATGAATTCAAGTTCTCTTTTCGGCCTTGTTTTCAGGTTTTCCAGAGAAAGAACATAAGCCGTGAGATACTTTATGCCGCCTTCACAGGCCCATTCAAGCACTTCACGTGCCTTTTGGAGCCCCCATTTGTGGCCCATCCACGGTTTTTGCAGCAGCTGTTTTGCGAAACGCCTGTTTCCGTCGAGGATAACACCTATATGGAGCGGTACTCTAGAATTCATGAACATCACAAGATCTTCTAATTTACAAAATATGATTAACAAATCTTTTAAAGTGTTGTAATAATGTTAGGGTATGGCAGAATTGATGTTACTTTTTGCATTTCTCGCCTCTGCCGCTGCGGGCATTTATGACCTGAAGACTACGGAGGTCCCGGAGGAAATACCCGCCCTCATGGTTTCTTTTGGCTTATTCTACTGGTTTGTATCCGCACTTACATTTGGCGATTTCTACCCGCTCGCGGTGTCGATATCTGTCGGAACTTTGCTGCTTGCGCTGGGTATTCTGGCTTATAAGAAAGGCCAGTGGGGCGGGGCAGATGCTTGGATACTTGCATCAATAGCCTACATGGTGCCCCTGTTCGGCAACGAAATATTCATGGCAAACTTTCTGTCAAACTTCCTGATAGTCGGGGCGCTGTACACCGTCATTTACGCTACCGGGCTGGGACTCCTCCGCCCCGGCGTCTTTAGTTACTTCATAAAGGACATAAGGGCTAATGCTAAATTTTTTATACTGCCTGTTTTTTTCCTGATTGCCTCTTTGTTCACTTATGCCTTCCAGGGAATTGATGCCTTCCTCAGGCTCTCGATAATCTTCCTGCTGCTGGTTGCTTTCTGGCGTTACGGGAAAATAATAGAATCACGTGTCTTCAGGAAAAGGATATCTTCAAGCGCGCTGAAAGAAGGTGATGTTGTCGAGGGCATGATATGGCGCGGGATTACTAAGCCTGAGATAAACGAGATAAGGAAAAAGAAAAAGTACGTTGTCATCAAGGAAGGCGTTCGCTTTGTGCCTGCATTTCCCCTGACACTCCTGGTAACAGTGGCCTTTGGCAACCTCCTGTTCGTCTTCATGTGAAGAACCACTGTCTACAAAATATCATTACAGTGGTTCTTACATCCAGAATTCCACATCACTGTATAAATACAGTGGAATTCTTAGATTTAAGGTGTTTGCATGATCTTTAATTTCCCATTAAGCGTCCTTGTTGAAAAGGCGGTGGAAGACAAGATAAGCAGCATGCTCCTGAATCTGGATCTTGGGAAGAAATGCATTATTTTTGCCGATGACAATGTGAAGAAGATAATTGCTGACAGGGTTGCAGATATAGTCTCTGAAAAATTCGAAGTGCGAATGATAAAGCCTGAATCTGCCGAGAAGAACTACATCGAAAACCTGGCAAAAACTGTTTCTCACTACGACTTTTCAATTGCAATAGGTGGGGGAAGAACTATAGATGCAGCAAAGTACTCATCGTTCCTTGCAGGAAAGCCCTGGATTGCATTTCCGACAATCCTCAGCCATGACGGCGTTGTCTCATCACGCGCAAGCATAGAAAACAACGAAATGAAGATATCGATGCAGGCAAGCGGGCCAACAGCAATCATTGCTGACCTGGAAACAATAAAGGGCGCGCCTTATCGTTTCATGGCTTCCGGCTGCGGCGATCTGATTTCAAACATATCTGCCGTCAACGACTGGAGAATAGCTTCACGCGCAAAGAAGGAAAAATACAGCACCTTGATAGCAGAACTATCCCTGCTCTCTGCAAAAGCCTGCATGGAGCATGTAAAAGAAATAAGATCAAAAAGCTATGGCGGCATTGAGGCGCTGCTTTGGGGGCTCGTTTGTTCAGGCTTTGCAATGAACCTTCACGGTTCTTCGCGTCCCTGCTCCGGCAGTGAACACAATTTCTCTCATGCGCTGGAAAAGTTGTTTCATGAAAAAGGGTTGCAGCCGGCCGTGCACGGCGAGCAGGTTGCCCTTGGCACGATAATTTCCCTTTATCTGCAGAAAGAGGACTGGGAACAGGCAAGGAGGATTATGAAGAAATTCGGCCTGCCGGTAACTGCAAAACAGCTGGGGATAAGCGGCGAAGCCGCTGTAAAGGCGCTGGCAGCCGCAAAAGACGTGAGGGACAGGTACACGATACTGAACAAATACAAGCTGACAGAAAAAGCATCCAGGAAAATACTTGGCAGGCTGGGGATAATTTAGCTAGATTCCATTCATTGGGCTTGTAGCTGTACTTGCTTACTTGTTTGGTTCTTTGCAGCTAATTGTAAGATGGTTGTGATTGGGCTGCAGTCTATAAAAACAATTGAACTATGGCTAATCGAAAAGCTTAAATTCCTGAAGCGTTTACTATAGTAACATATACTCCCTGCCATTGCTTCGGCAAGGGCAGGCTTATTATTTATTTCTTCATTTGCAATAAATCTTATGGAAAACAAAGAGCGGGTTTGCATATTCATAGACGGAAGCAATTTCTATCACCGCCTGAGAAAAGACATTGGCGACATCAGCGTAGATTTACAGAAGCTTTCCAATGAGCTATGTGGTAAAGACAGGCGCCTTATCCGAACGTACTATTATAATGCGCCATTAGACATGATCTAATCCATGGAAAGCACAGCTTTCCTGGATTTCTCAAATGACTGTTGTCATTTGCAGAAAAGACGGTGGCATGCTGAAATTTATGAATCCTTGAGCAATTCGCATTCCCTGAACCACTGTTTAAAAACAGTGGAATGCGAAGTTTCAAGGTGATTCTTGTCAGAATGCAGAAAAGAATACTCAATGGAAAGGTGTATTATGTGGTGAAAGGGGATGACATACATATAGCTGTGGACATGGTCGTGTTAGCCCAAAATAACTCGTATGATACTGCAATTTTGGTAAGCGGAGATGGAGACTTCATGCCAGCGGTAGAAGCTGTCCAGAGTTTTGGTAAGCATGTAGAAAATGCTTACTTCAGGACAGGACATTCTTGGCATCTTAGACAAGCCTGCGATGTGTCAGTACTTCTCGATAGAGATTTCATACAAAAATGTATCTTAAGGTGAAACACAAGCAAAGCTATAAAATAAATAGCGTTTTTAAGTTTATTACTACATTGACTTTATTCGTCAGAGGGCTCGTAGTCCGGCTTGTTCATAAGTTGTCTGTCTTTTTCTTTTTTGCCGCCTTTTTATTTCTCGAATTCCCTTACCGTCCTGATTATGCCTTCGGCAGCAGCGATATTCTTCTCAAGCACTGTGCCTGTCACAATTATGTCTGCTCCTGCTTTAAGCACTTTCTTCGCGGTTCCTGCGCTTCTTATGCCGCCGCCCACAATCAGCGGGATATCTATGGTTTTCTTCACAGCGCTTATCAGGCTCTCGCTGACATGCTGCGGTGCTCCGGAGCCTGCTTCCAAGTAAACAAACCGCATCCCAAAGTACTGTGCCGCCAGCGCGTATGCAGCCGCTTCCCCGGGGTTTTTATTTTTCAGTGGTTTTGCTTTTCCAACTTCGCCTGCCTTCATCCCGGGTTCAACAATGAGGTAAGCTGTGGGCAGGGTTTCTATCTTGAATCTCTTGACAAGCGGCGCGCCCATCGCCTGCAGGCCGCTGATCCACAATGCATCTTGTGAATTCATCAAAGACATGAACAATATTGCATCTGCGTGCTTAGACAAGCCGTTTGCATTGCCCGGAAAGAGTATAACCGGTGCAGAACAGTGTTTTTTTATTGCTATTATGGCCTTGTCAAGTACGTCTTCAGTCACCCTAGTCGAGCCGCCTACGAGTATGGCATCTGTGCCGAATCTTTCAAGTGTTCTTGCCGTTTCTTCCACTGACTTCAGGGAAACTTTCTGCGGATCCGGGTCTATCAAAGAGAAGTGCAGCTTTCGTTTTGAAAGTTTCTTCAGCAATTGCTTCTCAATCTTGCCTGTCATGAAATATATTCAGAAAAGAAAGGTTTTATATCATTCAAAGCCTGCAGGGACCCTATAGGCTTTAACGCCTGTATTACTGAACCTGGCCTGATAAATTCCTATTTCCATTACTAGATCTGCAGCTGCAGGAGATGTTGGATTCTCAGATGAAAAGAAAGTGGAAGCAACATACAACATGCTGAAAAGCATCTCCAACAGGATACCTGTGATAGTTGAGTAATCTTATAAGGATTGGTTTTATCTCTTTTGAATCTCCTTAAGCCTCTATAGCTATCTTTAACGCCATCGAAAGCAGCTCTCGCTACAACCATTCTTGCTTGAGCTTCTTCGGTTAGCTGCCGGTAATCCATAGTAAGAGATAGAACCAATCCTTATAAGATTACTCAACTATCACAGGTATCCTGTTGGAGATGCTTTTCAGCATGTTGTATGTTGCTTCCACTTTCTTTTCAAGGTAATCTACCTGCTCGGCAAGCACTGCAATGTTAGGAGATTCTACTGCCTCAAGCTGCCTTTTGATTTCAGAAATAGACTTGTGCAGATCATCGCGTGTAACCAGTGACGGATATCTCTTGTCCATAATGCGCGATAGGTCTTCAAGCTGTTTTGTGAATA
>JAGVVX010000056.1 GCA_018304565.1 Candidatus Aenigmatarchaeota archaeon | reverse complement strand
ACGTCTTACGATCGCCAAAGGCTTCGCAACGGAGCTTATATGTGTTATCTCGAGCTGACAGGATTTACAACAGGGGAATATACAGCCAGAGGCGCATGGGCGCATACTGAGCCTCACAAAAGAACAGTGTGCATACTGCCTCCGGAAAGGCGGGATCCCTATCTCCCAATAGAAGTTCATGAGATGCTGCACAATTTGTATCCTGATGCGCCGGAAGAGTTAATACATGAAATGGCATTTGAACCTTCAAGACAATATGAAGCGCGATCAAAGGCCATCATCAAATATCGTTAAATCGTTTTGCCGGCTATTCTTATTGTGTATAATTCTTCTCATAATCCCAACTACGGCTATAAAGCACTAAGCACTGGCAACGGCAATATTTCTTCCGCGGGCTTCTCTTATCCGGGTTATCCATCCTACCTTGGCGTGGACATATTCAAGATGGATGGTAATGAAATGCCGCGGTCTGTACTGGGCTTCACTAACGGCAGGCAAATAGCAGTAAGAAGGGGCTTGAAAGGCCTGCTTGCAGAATTCGTCCTGCTCCACGAAGAGGAACACGTCAAGGATATGTCTGCAGGCGAAAAAGAAACAGACAGGCGCGCTCTCCGCAGGCTGCTTGCAAAGCGGCCCGCACTGGGCGATAATGATCTTAAGTCTGTCAAGAAGCTGCTGCGCAAAAGATGGCAGCATCTCGGAGATTTCGGGCTTGAAAAACATTTTTCTTACAAGACCGGCCAGAGCAAAGAAGTAAAAAAGAAGATTTTCGAGAAGCCCGGACTTAACTGGTACGGGGAAGAATATTTCTGAGCTGGTAAGCCTTACCAGCGGGTCTTCTATATAAATCCGTAATCTATAAATACTGGTTTAGTACTATATAGTAGTTAATACAGGTGATATGATGAGTATGGCAATATTTGATTTTGACAGAGAAAAATTTGATGCGTGGCAAAAAAGAAGCCTTGTATGGCAGGATAAACAGATGAAATTTGACGCATATATGAACGCTCATGCCAACGCCCTCGGAAAAGAAGAGAAATACTACGGGAAATGGCTGATGGGTGTATTGCTGCCATCGGGTCCGCAGGCATTTGTCATCGATCTGGGAACAGACAGCAATAACTGTTCCCAGTGCATGAGGCATGTTGAAAGATCAAAAAAACGATCCAGACTGATAGGCTCAAAATATTAGGTGATATGAATGGGATATGTAACGTTAACAAGCGAGACGCTCAGGAATTTTGCTAAAGCTGTCGGCGAGATAGACTGGGCTGCTGAAGGGATGTCTTTCTTGGGACAGGTAAATTCGCAAAGCAGGTATTCCAGCCACATGCCAAGAGGCGCTTTCATAGACCTTGTAAGAACTGCAATGGAAGAAACACTCAGGCAGACTGGAAGATATCCTCCATCGTTGACTGAAGATGATTTAAGAGAATATTCCAAAGCAGACAGGACAGTAGTCAGGTCAGGAAGGCCGTTTGTTTTTGGCGACAAAAAGGATCAAAGAGATTATCGTGCTTAGAAAGGTGATTGAATGACAAAAAAAATATCTGATGGGTTTAGCAGGATCATGGGAACAGCCTTGCTGCTCGGCACGTTGTCTATCGGTGCTGCTGCAGGGAGTGTTATATACAATCAAGTTACACACAACCAACTAGAGAGAACCCGTTCCCAAGTGCCAAAAGAATGCAGCGGTCATGCTGTGAAGTTCAGGGGAAGGATATATGCCCCGCCTATTGAACAGGGCAGGGCAAGATCCCTGGGTGACGGCATTACTTATGTTTCTGCACCCAGAGGCAGAGGCTACATACATATTGCAAAAGAATTAGGCTATCCGGATCCTGAATGCTTCGGGAATGCGATGAAGAATTATAATGAACTTCATGGCGTGAAGAATGGCTTGAAGCGCGGGGACGTAGTTCTTATTCCAGAAATGCCGCCTAGGACAGAAAACCAGAGACGAAGCCTAGAATGATCGGACCAACAGTGAAGTTCAGGATGAAGTAAGCAACGAACGCTACTACCATAACCTTCAGTTTTGTTTTCATGTCGCTTCTCAGCAGTATTTCTCCTAATACTATCCATACAAGCAGCGGAAGCACATATGCGAATATGATACTTGACAAAGCAATAGGCAGAGCTGTATACCCAGCAACCAAAGCTCCCACTACAGGCGTGATGAACAGAGCGACGCCTGATACGATTGACGCTCTCTTAAGCTCCAGATTATGCGAAATGACTTTGTCAGAAAGCACGACAACTATGAATGCAAGCAGGGAATTGACAAACATTGTTACAATGCCTGGAATCGTCAGTGGTATTAACAGACTTATCAGGCTGCCTATCTCTACCATATCTAACTTTTGTAGAAGGCGGTATATAAAAAGAATCCACCGTTCTCTGAGAATTTAGAAACCCATTAATTATTTCATCTCTTCCCTTAAGATGCGCATTACTGTGCTTCCGTCTGCTTTTCCCTGGACTTTTTTCATGACTAAGCCCATCAATACGCTTTCCTTCTCTTTAGAACTGCTCTTTACAGCTTCTTTTATTATTTTCCTGAGTTCGTTCTCGGCTATGACCTGAAGGGATCTGGCAATATCAGCAATGGTTTTGCCTTGACACAGCATCTCCAAAGCCTTTGGCACGGAGTCTTTTGATATTTTCTTCGCCTCCAGCAGCATGAAGACGTCCTTTAAGGCGGATTCTGTTATTTTTTCTACATTGAGGTTTCGGCGTTTAAGGTCTTTTATTGTAAAAAGCAGCGTTGTTGCTATTATTGTCGCGTCTATTTTGTATTCCTTGGAAAGCCTTTCGAACAAGCTGAATTCCCTGGATTTGACCAGTTGTTCTGCGATCTCTTCCGAGAGCAGTTTTTTCAGTTCTTCTCTTTTTTCAAGGAGTGTTTTTGGCGTTTTGATGCTCTGGAGTATTTTTTCCGTTATTCTTATTGGCTGGATGTCTGTTTCAGGATACATCCTTTCCGTTCCAGGCAAGGGCCTTGTGTACTTTGATCCCAGGCCGTCAGCAACACGCGTTTCTTCCGGTATTCCTTGGACGCACTGGCCGGCACGTTCAATCACTGCAGCAATTGCATTGGCCGGGTCCCTGCCAGCTACAATCAGGACAAGATCGTCTTTTCCAGCCCCAAGGGTTTCCCTGATTCTTGAGAATTCCCATGCAAGCTGATGCTTCTCAAGATCCTCATCGCTGTGCATGATGCCATAACCATAGGCTCCTGCATAGGACGAAAGCTCTTTTCCAAAAGTATGATGACCGCATTCCTTCTTCAGGAGTCCCGAAAACCTAGGAAGGCTTGCTGCAAGAATCCTGCCTTTCTCAGTTATTATTTTCCGGATCATGCTATTTTTTGTCTTGCTGAACATATCTGTCACGTCTTTTGCATTGCCTGCGACAGACCTGACGCCTCTTTTTTTCAGCTCGCCTTTTATTTCAATCAGGGATAACTGCCTGGAAACCTCGTTCTGGACAAGCTGCGGGATCTTTTCGAGTTCCTGGAAACCCTTTATTTCTATCCTCGCCCCCCCGACAATTGAGACGTTGACATCCTGTCTTATCGACCCGATGCCCCGAACGACATCAAGGCTGCGCAGGAGAAGGCCGATCTTTTCTGCTGCTGCTTTTGCATGTTCTGGAGAATGCATGTCAGGAGCTGTGGCGATTTCAATCAGCGGCACAAGCGACCTGTCAAGGCGATATTCAACGGTATCGCCTTCTTTTTTTATTGCCGGCGCTGAGTCCTCCTCAAGGCACACTGTCATTATTCCTACATTTCCAAATTCCGTTTCCACGCTTCCGTTCATGCCAACCAGCAGTGTTCTCTGGAAGCCGCTTACAGAAGAACCGTCGATTACAGTCTTGCGCATGACATAAAGCTCGTCAATTATCCGGCAGTTAAGCATCTTGCAGGCCTGCAGCGCGGTCCTGAGCGCCTTTTCGTTCATATCCTTTGGCGGGTCATCGTCAAGCTCCACAAGGCATGAGGATTCAGAGTCATAGCTGTAGACAAAGTTCTTGTTTCTCATGTATTCGTATATCGCAGCCGGATCAACATCACCAAGCTCGCCAGCCACGGGCTTGAACTTGCGCTTTATTGCCTGGTTGAACGACTCACTCTTTTTTATCGGGCACCTGCAGAAAAGCTTTGTCTCTGAATCCAGCTGCTGGTGTATTTCCAAGCCAACACGCAATCCAAGTTTACTGTAATCTGTCATCATAAGTATCACCTTACTTTCAACATCTTGCCATGACCGGGAATGATGTAATCAGCTATGTTCAGTATTTTCTTTCTGCTTTCTTTCAGTTTTTCCATGTTGTTTGCAAAGATATCCTCCCTGTTCACATCTAATGTCTGCTTCTCGCCTCTTGTCCACCAGAAATTGTCGCCGGCAACGACAACCTTGCCTTTTTCCGTTTTAACAACCAAGGAACAATGTTCGTCGGCATGCCCGGGCGTTTTCATGACACTGATCGAAGTTCCTGGAATTTCTCCGCTGTACTCGAATTCCTTGTCGTCCTCATATATCGTCGAGCCGTCCAAAATTTTCGCTTTTGCAAACAGAGATGCCTGCAGTATATGGTCCAGATGGTAATGCGTGAGGAAAATATAGTTGATATCTGATGGCTTTAATTTTTCTTTTTTCAGCCGCGATATCAGCAGTTTCTTGTTCGCTCCGGGATCGGCAACAATTTTTGTTTTTCCATCTTTTATCAGCGTGCACGTCGAACTGGCAATCCATCCGCGCTTAATCTTGACTGCGTAACCTTCCGCAAGGATTTTTACTTCTGCCATTTTAACATCCCATTAAAACAGAAAAGCCCTCGGATCAATTCTCTCCAAAATTTCCCCTGCATAATTCGTGAGCATCATTTTCTTCACTTCTTTGGCGTCTTTTGTGTGCGCCAATGCCCAGCCGAGTTTTACATAAGCTGCTTCCGTGGTGCTTGCTATCGGCACAACGCCTGCTTCAAGCAATTTCCTGCCGGATGAATAAACATTCAGGCTGGCTTTGCCGTAAGCGCACTGGGAAGTCATGCATACAACAACGCCTTTATCAACAATCCGTTTTATTGCGGCAAGAAAGTCATCATGATGTTTTGTGTAATCGTCGATGACATTCACGGGGGCGTTGCCAAGCCCTGTGCCTTCTATAATGACTCCACGGAAGCCTGAATTATGGAGGAAGTCGAATATCCGGTGGTCGACTCCGGGATATATCTTTACTATAGCCACGCGCCTGTCAAATCTTTCAAGGGCATTTAGTTTTCTTGCCTTGTCTTTTCGCTGATAATCGTTTCTCAGGTACTCGACCGTGCCGTCAGAAAATGCCTTTGCGTAAGGCAGGACATCGACGCTCCTGAATGAGTCGCGGCGCGAAGAATGCATCTTCTTTATGTGCAGACCGTCAAGTATATAGCAGAAATCGTCGTTAACCGACCCGTGCATGCATAGTGCAACGCCTGAAAAATCGCTTTTTGCAATGAACTGGGCAGCGCACATGAGGTTCATCCATGCATCGCTGCTGCTGCGGTCGCTGCTGCGCTGGGCACCGACAAAAATCACCGGGATTGACAGGTTCTGCAGCATCAAAGAGACAGCGGCGGTAGTAAAAATCATT
>JAGVVX010000035.1 GCA_018304565.1 Candidatus Aenigmatarchaeota archaeon | reverse complement strand
CCTCGCCCAAGCCAATCTTTGATATATGAAACTTCATCAAGAATGTACTCTGATTTTCCTTTGTACGTAGCAGTCGTCAATCGCTCGACATTGGCAAAGTCCAAACTTTTGAGTGGATAGAAGTATGTTCCCTGCTTGTTCAAACACAGCGAAGCGAAATACTGCTCCAAGCAGTTAGGCTTCGAGACAAAATTCGTCATGCGGGCTTCTTCGTATTCAATGATCGTTTGAGGAGTAATCCCGAACGTCTGGAGAGTCAGAACATGCAACTCGGCTTCGATGCGAGAAACGGCTTCTTCTAGCAGATACGGAAAGAAAAGATGGAATTTCTCTTTTCCTTTCGAGTCGAGTTTTTTGTCATACACACGAATGAAGAACTTTTTGTTACCTTTTCTCGCACCAAGGTAGAAACCCGTCAGGACGCCGAGGCTTTTAAAAAGCTGTTGCTTCTGAAACTGCGTCCGTTTCCGTTTGTAGAGGACGGGGATCGGAATATCCGTATCAAGTGCAATATCCAAACGTGAGATGGCGATCTGTTGGACATAACGCTTTGTGAAGGCCAACAAGACATCGGAAAGATCATCGAGGTAGAAATATGCACCAAAGAATGAAAACTTATAACTGTACTCACTTATCGAGAATCTTTTCCAAATCTTCACAAATTCAAACACAGAAGTACTTTGGTATTGAAAAATAAGAATATGTTTTGTCTTTGCCTCGATGTACGTCACGTCGAACTGACGTCCGAAGAACTCGACGCCAAAACGTTGATTGGCCGTCTCGGAGTAATCCAAGAAAAAAGAGTCCAAGAAAATATCGGAATACATATCGAGAAAGCGATACGTTATCCAATCCAGCCCTAAGCGGAAAAGTCGGACTTTCATGGCGATAACTGGTCACGGTAATACTCATCGTGCCCAGACGGACACTCGCCGCGCTGCGGCGCACCATGGGGTGCGCGCCTGCGCGCGGCGGCGAGGAGTCCCAACAGGGCGCATAGCTTCGTCTCAGCCTCTTTCTGAGGCAGCACTACACCGTAGTGCCTCTCGTAGAGGGTTTGGAAGTCGCGGATGGCCGAAGACGGAGGTACAGCAAACACGCGGCCATTTCAGCGTCTCTAAATTTTTTTGCATCGATCCCGACAAATCGTCAAATCCGTTTTAGGAAGGTTTGCGGCTTTCGGGAGCGCGATAGACCGGATCGAATTTCAGTCGTTTACCTTCCAACCAAAAGAAATACTTCCCGCTGACATCGGGTGTATCGAGGTGTTTCTCCGACTTCCAGCGGGCAATACGTTTGTCAGTTTTTTCGTTCTTGCCCTTTTCTTCATCGGCAATACCCATCTTCCTGTAAATCTGTTTATGGTTCAGGATTTTGCCTCGATTTTTGAAGAGACACAGCATGAACCGTTCGGGCAGACTGCCGTTCTTGAAATCACGCAATGGCACCGGATCAGCTCTTCCGACATATTCCAGCAGTTGATGACGGATTTCGTCGTACTCAATGCGGCTGACGATATGCTGCTGCTTCTCGTATGAGCAGTGATGCTCGAAATCGGCAATGAGGTTGCGCAGTGGTGCGATAGGCTTAAAGAAGGGAATATTCTGCCAAGGCCAACGAGGAAGCTCTAGCAGACCATATGACTCAAGTTCACGAAGAATCACAAGACGACGCTTCCAGAAAAGTCTGCGAGTGTGGTGTTGTGCCTTGCGGTAATACGGAAGAGGCTCTGGAAGGAGCCTTCGTCTCTTAAGAAAAGAAAGCGGAATTGGCTTTTTCTGCTGGAAACGATCAGCAATGTCATCCAGCGTCTCGCGATACATGTCCCGCCCCGAAAGTCGCATGAAAATGTAGCGGTCGAGCGCGTTCGTAAGCCATTCTTTTTCGGTCATCCAACCGGAGTCGGGATCATCGTCGAGATGTCTCACGACGAGATTGCGGCTAAGGAGTTCAAATTTGAGCATAGCAAGCGATTATCCTCCCTAAACGTTCTTCCACCAAGCCGAGAGCTTATCTTTTAGAAGCCCTCTCCAAAATATTCACAATTCCTCTGCTTGCGTCCAATTCAATTTCATCACCAGTTTGAATTGTTGAAGATGCATTGTGAGTGCCGATAACACAAGGAATCTTAAATTCTCTTGCACTGACCGCCGCATGAGAACAGATGCCACCCTCATCGGTAATGATGCCACTCGCTTTCTCTATGATTGGAATCATGATCGGAGAAGTCATGGTAGTAACCAAAATCTCCCCCTTCTTGAAACTCTCGCTGTCTCGAACAAACTGCTTCAGATCCTTCACAAGAACCACCCGCGCTTTTCCTTTCTTATACCCTTTATTCGCTATCTCGCCCTTGATGCTCGCGGAGGTGTGCACCACTTCTATTTTGGGCGGCAGAAGCTTGGCTTTATACGCCAAGGCTTCCTTGCCTGTATACCGATGAATTGTGCCGTCGTAAAAATGCTGTAATAGGCATCCTTTGCGCTTCTTCACTTCATCGGCGGGGAATCGGCCTTTTCCGTCTAAGAAATTTAGTACGTCTGTAAACATGTATGTCTTTATAAAATCGTGGAAGTCCCCGCCAATCCTGCGATGAAGCTCGTGTACCAAATCGAGACACATATACTCTGCTCCACTCCATGTGTGTTTCAGCCTGTAACGATCTAATCCGCTTTTTTGCAGAATCCGAGCATATCTTTTGAGTGCGGGGCTCTTCATTTTTGCATATATCTTCCTATGCATCTTCTGAATACCGAGCAGATTCTCTTTGATTCTCTTTTTCTCTGCGCCTAGGTCTTTCAATGATTCTTCCTTGGCTTTGCCAGAAAGGAAGTCCAAGACTTCATGCTTATCGTAGGTATTGAAGAACAATGCGGGATACTTTCGTGAATACCTTTCGAGGTTTGCTTCTGATATTTTCTTTTTCAGAACAAGATCCATGAAGTCCAAGCGTTCTTTCATAGTTTCATCTGCCTCATCGGGTGTGCTGAGAGAAATAAAGTAGTCGTACATCTCCTCTTCATTTTTCGCTTTACTGCTCAATATTCTCTTTATTTCATCAGCCAATTGATCTGTCCACCAAGGGTTGGATGTTCCAAAATAAATGAATGTCTGCGTGATGAGATCACGATAGGTAGTAGTGATTTTTTTCAGTTCTTTATCTGACAACTTCTTCAAATCAATGTCATAAATGCTGTCACAGAACTTGAAGAAATTTTTCACATGCTTATCAATTCCCTTAAAAAGAGCCTCTGCGAAAACTTTGCTGAAATACTTCTTTCCGTTCTTTCCAAGGTGAGCCATAGAGACATCAGGCATGTGATGCTCTGAAACGCCATCAATGAGAAGAAAACAGGTAGTCGGAATTCCCGAATCAATCACCCGTGCTTTGTCATCGACAGTTTTGTACATCTGCCAATTCATGCACTCATACGTCATGGCAGACTGTTTTTGACCCCATCTGAATTTGAATTCATTGCCACTATCTTCCATCGGTGCTGGCACTTCATCCAATGTCGTTATTGGTCTGCTTTGAACGATGAACAACTTGCCGTTTTCCTTTGCCCATTCCACATCAACAGCAAAGCCATAGTGACGCTCGATTTTTGTAACCAATTTCGTCAGAGCAATTATTTCTTTATCGGACAATGTTTGCTGACTTCCCTTGGCAAACATCACATCTCTCCATTGAGTTCCTCCTTCCTTCCCCTTAAACAACCCCCTTTTTTGGTTGATGATTTTCTTGTCTTGGATTACAAAATCCCTCTTTCCTACAACATAGCTATCAGGAGTGATTGAGCCCGATACAACTGCTTCCCCAAGCCCTAAGGCAGCTTCAATGATTATCTGATTTCTGTCTTGGGTAACTGGATGTACAGAGAATGCGATACCAGCAGCGTCGCTTTCCACCATTTTCTGTACGACAACCGCTACGGAGATTTTGTCTTTCTCCATACCTTTCTCAAAACGATAGAAAATTGCTCGGGGCGTGAACAGCGATGCCCAGCACTTTTTTACATTCAAAAGCAACGACTTCTCCGTTGTATTAAGAAAGCTCTCTAATTGCCCTGCCCATGCCGCCGTCTTGCTATCTTCAGCCGTTGCACTGGAACGAACTGCCACAAATTTTGCCCCTAGTTTCTTGAACGACTGTTGGATGTCAGTAGCAATATCTTTGGGCATATTCGCGCCCATGATTAGTGCCTCAATAACCTCAGAGGCTTGTTCAACAGTATGCATCTTCCTGTGATCCACAGAATCCAGTGCGGCAGAGATTTCTACATGAAGGTCGGTATCCTTAAGAAATTTCTCAAAGGCTTCGGAGCCAATGACGAAGCCAGCAGGAACAGGAATGCCTGCTTGGGTCATCTCTCCCAGTGATGCACCTTTGCCTCCTGCAAAACTTACGTTTTTCGAAGATAGTTTTGCGAAGGGGCGTATATACATGCTCATATTTATAAAGCGTAGAAATCCGCTTAATCATATCTAAAGCCTATGCCTTGCGCCATTCTCGCTTTCTTTCGTCTGCCTGTTTTTCCAAAGCATCTATTACCTCGTCCAAGCTAGCGTTATTGATAAATCTATCACCGCGGTATTCAATCGTGATTCCATCGTCTTGAAGATCAATATTTGCCGCCTCTAAGAAGTCTCTGAATTTCCCACCCATCTCTTCGACGGTTTTTAACGAAAGCTCTTTTCCGGCAAGAGCCATAAACGCAAAGTCAGCATGAGGGCTGTGATTCACTTGTAGAGCTTTTGCAGGGTGATTAGGGAAGTATTTATGCTTTAAGCTCTGCAAAGCTTTCATGAGTCGAATGTGATACAGGGCAGCCTCTTCGGGTGTGCCTTCAAAACGTTCAGGGCGTAATTTCTCCAGTGGTATGTGTTCACCAAATTTACTACGTACTTCATCTTGAACCGTTGAGACTTCTTGGGGTTTTGCTATCCATGTTTTCGCTACTAAATCCTCGTCTTTAATGTCGCTCCGCAAATCTAAATATGTTTTCTGCATCTGTGTTCCTAGATGCAAACCCAGAGCGCGGCTCGGCTGTATTCCTGTAATGATATATCTCTTGGTGAAATTACCTTTTGCGGCTGCTAATTGCTCTGCCTCATGTACATCAATAAAAGCGATATCCGAATCAGACGCTGCGAGCTGCCTCAATTCAGTCTCGATAATCTCTCGTGTTTCTTTTGCTCTGCCTACATTGGAAGGAATAACAAAAAAGATCGTTCCCGCTTCTGACTGCTGTACCTCTTCAAGCAGCGCCTTTGCTTTTTCTTTTGCCTGTTCTTTTCCTCTCTCTGAAAGGTTTTCGCCCTCTTTATGCCCATGGCGCATACTCTCGAATTTCATACTTATATTATACCATAAATTCAGAATCATTGCTGAGCCTCAATTTTCTCTGATAAGCTCCCATAGGGCGCACCACGTAAAATCGCTACGCGATTACGTGGCGCAGCCACCAACATCCGACTTGCGTAACATGCATGTGCGATTTTACGTGTCATGTGATGCCGCAGGCATTTTACATGGATTCAACAACTACCCACCTAAGGAACCTCTGAAAAATTGTTAAATTGCTAAATTGTTAAATTGCTAAGAATGTATAAAACGTGCGTTACGCTTGCGACCTTCGACCAGCTCATACCATTTTGCATTTAAAACATAACTAATCGGTCATTCGTAACGGCATCATCTCGTACCGCGTAGCGTTTACTCA
>JAGVVX010000050.1 GCA_018304565.1 Candidatus Aenigmatarchaeota archaeon | reverse complement strand
TAACATAGGGAACAGTGCCCAGAATAACATCCAGACCGACGGCATTGGCGCCTTCAAAAAAGATGTCGTGGCCTTGCTGGATATACTCTTCAACAAAGAAAGGATTATCGCAAAGATAGGGTGCAAGACGTCTGGTCTGTTTATCAAAGGTATTGACAAGAGCCGAGAGATTAAGATCTGATACTTTCTTTTTTTGCATAAGGTCAGCGTAGCGATTCATAACATCCTCTAAGTTCATTTGTACCTGCATTTGATTTGCATCAGGATTGGCCAGATAATCACCCACGCGAATATTTTTCAATAAACTTCCCAGTTGACGAAGAGCTTGATCAGCGTAGGCTGGCCCGATGCCATTGCCAGTTGTTCCTACTTCATCACCACTGATGCGATCAAGCAGGATATGGGAAGGCTGGATGAGCGAAGCATTAGCAGAGATGAATAATCGGTTATTTAAATTGAATCTATGAGCGGCGATATAAGCAATTTCCGCATTCATTTTTTCTGGGTTGATTACCGTACCACTGCCAATATAGCCCAGAACGCCGTCCCTTATGAATCCTGAAGGCACGCCGTGCGTAATGAGATGAACATCACCTACTTTCAGATTGTGACCAGCATTAGGACCACCATTGAACCTTACCCAGACTTTGGCACTAGCGGCTACTCGATCAAATGCTTTTATTTTTCCTTCATCGCCGTACTGCAGACCGATGCCAACGACCGATGAACCATTTGCCATAGGATGGGCTTTATCAGAAGATCTTTTTATTGATTTCGGTGGTGGAAAAGGGTATTGAAAATCTAATTTTTAATTCCTAACAATTTTATAGATATTTTTGAAGAAGAAAGAAGCATGATTGAGCGATTCCTGAGCTGGCTCTTGGTTTGCCTGAGGAATTTTTTGATAGGTAAATTCTCCTCGTTTTCGTTTTTCCATTGAGAAAATCCCCAAGAGAGCATCAGCACGAACAACCATTTTATGGTAAATTTTGAGTAATTCTGTGTCCAATTTTCCTGTGCTCACCAAATACTTCTCAAATGCTTCCAAGGTTTTCTTATGGACTTCTGGTGCTTCTGTTTTAATACCACTCTTAATCAGAATTGCTTTTGCTGAATAGAAAATAGAATAGTAAGAATGGCCAATTACTGGACTGTAAAAGGTGAATTCTTTTTCAAGCTTAAATTGCTCTTTTTGAAGAGAGGGATTACTGGAAACTTCAAACAGCATTTGTGCCGCTATCAGTTCATTCTCTGCTCTTTGAAGATACAATTCTGCTTCATCACTCATTTTTTATTCCTCGTATCAAGTTGCAATACTCAATAAATCCATAATAAATAATGCTGTTTTTATATATTTGTTTACCTACATTTTCATACTCTGCTTGAAGCATTTCTAAAAATTCTTTTCTGGTAAAAAAATGGTAATCAATTGGTTTTATCTCTCTGCGTTTTACTGTTTCTAAAAGGGGTGCTATTTCTTTTTTGGTTGGTTCAGATTCAACAATAACTGCGATATCTACATCTGATTTCTCAGTTGCTTTGTTTTTTGCATGACTCCCAAAAACAATTAATATGAAAAATTCTGTTTGTTTTGAGATTCTTTTTTTTATTTCTGCTACTATTTCTTTTGGAAACTTTCTTTTTTGAATTTCTAAGTCGTTGATTATGTTTAGGTAAGACAACGTTAAGTTGTTGTTCAGATTCAAAGAATAGGTCTTTACATCTCCTGTAACTTCTGTTACCACTAAATCCTGCTCTTTAAAATTTTTGAGAGCGATCTGAACAATATTATTAGACTTTTGTTTACTCGCTTCTTTAATTTGTTTAAAAGTCAAACTAGCGGAAAGATTTTTCTTGAAGACACCTAAAATGGCTACTTGTTGTTTGGTGAGCATTTTTACCTATTATTTGGTATTGTATTACCTAAAAATAGGTTATTAGTATAAAAATGTTTTGATTCTCTTCTCACATCTCTTTGGGTGCATATATTCCCAGCAGATCAAGTCCGTTAGCCAGCACTTGCCGTACGCTCTCAACCAGCAATAGTCGTGCTTTCATGAGTTCTTTATCATCGGAAATGACCGGAAGGGCATGGTAGAACTCATTGAAGGCTTGCGCCAGCTCAATCAAATAATGGCAGAGCACATGGGGTTTATAGGTATGAGCGGCTTCCTGCACTTTACCGGGAAATTGGCTGAGCAAGGCAATGAGTGCCTGTTCCTGGGACTGTGAGAGCAGGGTGAAATTGCGTTTTCCAGTTACTTTGCCGGCTTTGCGAAGAATGGAACTGGCCCGGGCATGAGTGTATTGAAGATAAGGCCCGGTTTCGCCGTCAAAACTAATGGATTCCTCGGGATTAAAAATCATGTCCCGGACGGCGTCGGTACGAGTAAGGAAGAATTTTATTGCTCCCAAAGAAATAAACTCAGCACGATATTGCTTTTCTTTTTCACTCAGAGCCGGGTAGCGTTTTTCAACTTCCTGTTTTGCTAAGCTTGATATCTCATCCATAAGGTCATCAGCGTCAACCACCGTCCCTTCGCGAGATTTCATCCTGCCGGTGGGAAGATTTACTAAGCCATAACTCAGATGATATAAACTCTGGGCGTACCTGCGGCCAAGAAGTTCCAGGATTTTAAACAATTGCTGGAAATGGAGATGCTGTTCCGAGGCAACAACATAAATCATCTTATCGTATTTAAAATCTTGATAGCGAAGCTGGGCTAGATAGAGATCCTGGGTGATGTACAAAGAGGTTTCATCACCCCGTAACAGGATTTTATTTGGCAAGCGGTATTTTTCCAGCGGCGCGAGAACAGCATTGGTATGGTCTTTTTCAAATACTTTTTTCTGCAGGCCTTCCTGAACCATCTCTTTTCCTTTTTGATAGTATTTCGATTCAAAATATTCCTTTTCAAATTTTATGCCGAAGCGCCGATAGGTTTGCCTGAATCCCTGCAGAACCCAGTGAGTCATGGTTTTCCATAAAGCTTTGGTTTTCGTATCGTTCCGTTCCCATTTAAGCAGCAGTTCCTGCGCTTCTTTTTTGAGATTTTCATTTTCTTTTGCGGCGGTGGCGAACAGGACATAATAATCACCAACAAAGTGGTCTCCTTTCTTATCCGGCTTTTTGTTCTTTCCCCATTTCTGATAGGCCAGCATGCTCTGGCAAATATGAATCCCGCGATCGTTGATGATATTCACCGGATGAACGGCATTGCCTTGAAAAGCAAGAATACGGCAGACCGCATTTCCCAGCGACATATTGCGCAAGTGGCCTAAGTGCAGCGGCTTGTTGGTATTGGGCCCGCAATATTCTATAACTATTTTTTTCTTGTTTTTTCCAGCACCATACTTGCCTTTCTCTTTGCTGATTTTGGTTAGAATTTCTGCTGCAAGAACGCTTTGGTCCAGAAAGAAGTTCAGATAAGGGCCTACGACCTGCGTTTTAGCAATGAAGAGAGGGAGCTGAAGTTTCTGCTGGAGTTTTTCTGCTTCTTCTCTGGAGTTGTTTCCCAGTTTAAAGCAGGGAAAGGCATAATCACCAAACTGGCGATTGGGGGGAATGGTCACGAGGGGAGTTATTTCTTCAGGGGAAAGGCTAGTTGCTGCGGCAAGCAGCGTAATGAGCTGGGATTTGAAGTCCATGGGAATAGTAAACAAGCGCTGGTTTAAATACTTATTCTCAGAAACTTATTTATAGTGGTGAGATTTATTCTCCCTTTTAATGGATAACATCTATTGGGGCAATTTTGATACTATCGGAAAGTATGATCGTTCTTTGTTTGAAGATTTTGCTGCTCAGTCAACTGAAGAAATACGCCAAGCCTGCTGTGATGAGCAAGGAAAGTTAGTTCATCTCATTAAAGCGGATCATTTTGATCTTTCTTTTCTGGAAACCATCTGCGAGACTGCCAAAGCAGCGCGTAAGATTGCCAAAGTTGACTTTGAATTTCTCAAAGGACTGCTTAAGCATAAATCAGTTCTAAATTATTTTCATCAGCCCAGCTCACGTACCTTTCTTTCTTTTTCCAGCGCAGAGGCGTATTTGGGAATGAGACGAGAGGAAGTGCGAGATATGAAAACGTCTTCGGCAATCAAAGGTGAATCAGACAAGGATGCCCTGCGCACTATTTCCTCTTATTTTGATGCACTGGTGGTGCGGCATCCAAGTGATTATTTTGACCTTTTTGCCCTGTGGGTGATGAAACATTCTGATCGAGAAATTCCTATCATTAATGCCGGCTCAGGAACCAAGGAGCATCCTACCCAAGGTATTCTGGATTATTATACTATTCAGGAATCGATGAAAAGGGAATTAGATGGAATGAGCATAGCGTACGTTGGTGACTGCCTACGCGGAAGAACGGTGCATTCTTTGGCTAAAATAATGAGCCGGCATCAGAATACAACGGCATATTTTGTTGCCCCCGACCATTTGCAGATTGACGCGGAAACAGAAAAGTATATCCAGCAAAGAGGAACTATTATTCACAAAGAGACTGCATCCCTTCAGGATATTATTCCCCTGGTGGATGTTATTTACATGACTCGAATTCAAAATGAGCACGGGGGAGCTGCTGAGTATGATCCTCAGTTTATCTTTACCAAAAGTATGCTAGAAGAGATGAAACCAGGAGCTATTTTGATGCATCCCATGCCCAAGCGAGAGGAAATTGATCCTGCCATTGATTATATCCATAAAGATCAACGGGTGATGTACTGGAGACAGCAGCGTAATGGAATGTGGGTTCGGGTTGCTCTTTTGGCTCACTTTTTTGGAGTGGATGAGAAAATTAGAAAGAAGTATCAGGAGATTACGCTGACATTATAATTTATTTTTCTTTACAAATTCTTCAATCTTAGGGATATCTTCCTTTGAACCTAAATCTAACCAGTACTCCAGCAAGCGCAGGACGCGAACTTTATGCTGCTGGGCTAAGAGAGTGAGGGCATCAGTTAATTCGTATTCTCCACGCTCGGAGAGGGTGATTTTGGCAAGGGCAGTAAAAATCTCCGGGGTGCATTTATACAATCCGGTATTGATGAGATTGCCCACGAACTGCCGGGGTTTTTCAATGATTTTTATGAGCATATCTTGTTGAGTTACCAGCACACCATATTTCTGCCAATCCGAGACTTCTTTTCCGAGGATATAGCAGAAAGTATCTTTTTTTTGGATGGCTTTCAGATCAGCCACGGAAAATAAATTATCTCCACCCTGGATGACAACCTGATCCTGGCCGCAGAACTTTTGGGCCTGCAAAACGGCATGGCCAGTTCCGAGGGGATTCGGCTGAGCGATGATAGTGGCTTTTATCTTATGAGCCACCAGAAATTCCTGAATTTTTTCCGGATGATAGCCGGCAACGATGCCGATGTCCGTAAACCCGGCTTGCTGAAGATGATCAAGGACATACGATAAGAAGGGCTTTCCATTAATAGGGATCAATACTTTATGAGTATGCTCAGTAAATGGAAGCATTCTGGTTCCTTTTCCGGCAGCTAAGATGAGTACTTTCATGGTAATTTCAATATTGTTGCGAGTTCTTTAAAGGACGTAATTTCATAATCGGGAATTTCCCATTGGTCTCGTGGTAATAAATCTTTGTATTTGCCTTGCCGGAGATGGATAGTGGAAAATCCCAATTCCTTGCCCCAGCGGATTTCAGAATCGATCCGGTCGCCGATGACATATACTTTTTGATGAGGGAATTGATGGTGGGCTTGAAGAAAGCATTCTTTTTTTTCTAAATCAGTGGAACAGAACATTATTCGGTCAAAC
>JAGVVX010000049.1 GCA_018304565.1 Candidatus Aenigmatarchaeota archaeon | reverse complement strand
GCTGCCCTTAGAACTTCAGGCAGCCGGCAAGGATTCCTGTAGAATCAAGATGATTTGACATGTATCTTGCCCATTCCCTTGCAGATTTTCGCGAGGCAAATTCCTGGGCTAGCGCAGCTGATCTTGCACAATCAAGTGTCAGCAATCTGGGCCTTGCAATATGGCCTCCTGGGACGTCGACGGCAACCGGTTTATTTGTCCGCTGGCTTCTGTATACATCGTTTTTCTCTTTGAGAATAGTCTCTGATCTCACGCATCTGGAGCCATTGCACTTATATTCTACGAATCTTGCATCATTATAAAGTGCGAAACTGCCAATAGTTACATTTACTCTGGGACCATCAGCATCGATATACTGCGTGATGTGTGTACCATGGCTTCCTGCAGGAGCAAGCACCAGCAAGCCTGCCAATGCGGCTGCTTTTCTGAATGTCATAAAAATCCTAGAGTCAGAAACTTTATAAGCTGCAGCTTCAACGGGAATCATGCGCGTTACAATTCTTCTGATTATTGCTGTATTGGCTGTCTTCGCTTACGGGGCATTCTCGGATACCGAGGCATTGTTCAACACTTATGGTTTCTCGGGCCAGAATTTCCTTGAAAGGCCGTATGTAATCATAACTTCTATCTTCCTTCACGGCGGGATAGAGCACCTGCTTTCAAATATATTGATATGGCTTTTCTTCGGCTTTGCAGTAGAAAAAGAGCTTGGTGCTGCAAAGATGCTGGCCATATTTTTCCTCGGCGCATTTGCCGGAGATCTCGCTTCATTGCCGATATACGGCTTCAATACCGTCTCAATAGGCGCGTCTGCAGGCATATTTGCACTTATTGGCGTGGGAATGCTCGTCCGGCCAGTTGACCTGTCACTCTATCCTTTTTTCGTGCCAGTGCCTCTTGCCTTGCTCGGAATGTTTTACGCCATTTACAATGCTTATGAGTTTGTCTTCGGGCCGGCAACAAACATTTCTTACATCGGCCACTTCGGCGGCCTTATTGTCGGCCTTGTTTTCGGTTTGAAGGAGAAAGGATTCAAGCAAAGCATGAAAATTATTCTGGTCACTCTGGCTGTCATGATACTGCTGCCTTTGCTGTTCCTGCTGTTAACTGGAAGAATATGAATATAGTTCGATAATTAAGAAGTTTTATAAGCAGCCTATGTGAATTAATAAGCTGATAATTATGGGAAAAATGATTACAATGAAACTTCCAAAAGAGGACGTGGCAGCCCTTGTTAGGGTACTCGAAGATATAAGATTTCTTGAAAAAGCTGAGAAGGGCAATGAAGAAATAGATAAAGGCAAGTTCAAGACACTTGATCAGCTCAAAAAGAAATATAAAATTCAATGATAGAATTGCGTGTATCTTTCAGACTTTCTCTGTTCTATTGCTGTTACTCTGACAACATTTTCCTCTTCAATTATTCTGAAAGATATCCTGTAGCCTCCACTTCCAACCTTTAGTATCCAAAATCTGCCTCTAGGTTCTCCAACAGATTTAGGTTTTTCTGAAAGCATTTCAAGTCTTTTCAATATTCTGGTCCTTTCTTTGATATCCAATCTATCAATATATTTTTCAACACTTTCAGCTATTAAAATTTTATACATTACAAGTTTATTTGATTCCTAGAATTTAAGTTTCACTTATATCGCCACAGGGCTTGCCCCGGCGTGCCATGATTGCCGCGGGCGCATGCGTATCTTGTATATGCGCTCTGAGTTATCATCAAGAATTATTGCAACACCCTTTACTTTTGGCAATTCATTTAGATACCTGCCGATGTCGAACAGCATGTATGTCTGCATGATGCTGCGCAACGCATCAACGTCTGCTTTTGATGTCAGCCTGTGCGAGATGATTATATCAGTCTGCGCCAGTGCATCAGGATGAAGCTTTTCAGGCCTTTGCGTCGCAAGAACAAGCGTGATGCCCGGCTGCCTTCCCTCCTTTATCAGCGTGGAAAGGATTTCAGTTGCAGCTGTTGCAGAATCATCAGGCAGAAAGTTGTGCGCCTCATCGATGAGTATCCAAGGCATCGGCGTTCTTTTCAATGTAGTGATCTCTATCTCTGACAATTCTTCCAGTCTTCTTGCTTTCACGCGCTCTGAAAAAATATGTTTGGACATCAGCGCAAGCAGCAAAGCACGGACATTTTGTGGTGTCAGGCTGACGTCAATAACAGAGATTTTTCTTGGTTCAAGAAGTTTTGGCATCCTGGATTCGCCGAAGATGCCCCATGATTTTGCAGCCTCGAAGAAGTTCTGCAGTGCAAGTTTTTCTGTCTGGTTGAATTCCTGCCGGGCAATAGAGG
Source organism: Candidatus Aenigmatarchaeota archaeon (assembly GCA_018304565.1). Taxonomy (GTDB): domain Archaea; phylum Aenigmatarchaeota; class Aenigmatarchaeia; order GW2011-AR5; family GW2011-AR5; genus JACPDL01. The sequence continues at coordinate 3,507 of JAGVVX010000049.1, read as the reverse complement.
AAGTTATGTCGTCAATGCTATAAGCCTCTGGCAATTTTGAGAAAGCTTTCAGCAAAAGAACTCCTAATGGCTCGTTAGGTTTCAGCTCGAATACGCTTAGCCAGTCCTCTACAGTAAGTTGGCTTGGCAGCACAGAAAACACGCCGTCAAAATCGACTCCTGCTTGCGAGAATAATCTTTCCTGCCCTTCAGGAACAAAAACGTCTACAGGAAAACCGCGCGGTTTCATGCCCCAAGAATTAAGCAGTGCCAGTTCCCTTTCGTCAGGCGACTTCATTGTCCAGAATATGCCCTGCGTGTCTATGATTATACAGCAAAGATTCTTTTTTATTTTCTCGGGCAGCTTGAATATTTCCTCTGCAATGACGCCCATCGAGTAGCTGTTGTGGACAATTATATCATTTGCGACAAAATTATGGAATTCTGGTACAGTTATGTCATAGACAGTAAATTCTCCTTCAATCAATTCCATTGCGATTATTTCATCCCAGAAGATATGAGACTCAGCCAGTAATCTTAATGCAGAATTATTTTCGTGTTCTGCGATTTGCAAAAGTTTTTGTCTGGAAGGTGAATAATCCATGCTTTCTCTCATGGCTTTTGGATGTTTGTAATTGAAAGCTCTACCGAGTGCTGCCCAATTTATTGGTTTGTAAAGTTCCCATATCTCCTTGGGAACAGTATCAATGTTAGGATTTCTTTTTGGGCTGCTTTCTATAGCTGTCTTTTGCCTCTCTTCTTTTTTTCCGAAGAACCCTATTTCTGTTATAAAAGTATCTACATCTTTTCCTCTTATCATAAGTTCAAAACTGTCAAAATTTTTTCCGTTACATCTTGTCTCTTTTTTTCTGATCTTTGAAAGTACACCAAATCTCAGCAAAAGATGATGAACTTGTTTTATTAATTTGTCAGAAATTGAAGAATAACTTATTTCCCATATTCCTTCTCTTTTGTAAATACTTCCGTCGCAGCTGAATAATCTGTTCAAGAAAACGCTTACATGTTCTTTCTTTGCATTTAACATAATTTTTGGGACAAATTTTTGTTTTGAAAGTTTTCCGTAAATACCTGTTTCCTCCAGCCATTTTACAAGACTCGTTTTATCGTGTTTAATCCAACTGCCTTTTGATATTTTACCTTTATCGTTTCTTTCAATGTTGAAAGATTTTACCATTTTTTTTATTTGATTAACTTGATAGCAGCCCTTGCTTCTTTCAGTTACTTTAAGGTTTTTATCAAAATTAGTTACAGATTCTTCAAAATCCTTTACAATTGCCGGGTCTGTATTTGAAAAAAGTACAAACGGGTTTACTATATGCCCTTCTGCAATAAGATACGCCAGCAGTTTAATCTTGTTTTCTGGTAGCTCTTGATTTCCGAAAGCTTCCATTTTTCTTGGAGTTGCTATTCTGCTACCTATTTTGAGTTCTGTAGCAGGCTTCCAGCCCTTTATTGTCAAAAGCGGATGCTCTGGTGTAAGTTTAATTTCCTTGCCGCTTCTCAGTTTTATGTGAAGTAAGTGGTCAACATTTCTCTTATAAAAACCTTCGCGCTCAGAAACTTGCAACTTTAATTCATCGTTAAGACTCAATATTTTTCCCTTAGTATGTTCAAGGTCTTTTATCATAATCTGGGAGCCATCTTCCAGTGTTACTATCGAATCTTCGTGGAGGCACTTTCCTTCACCCCTTTTGCCAGTCAATGTTATAACGTGCGGTCGCAAGACGTCAAGAAGCACGGGCGTTGTGAGATGGGTTTCCTCGCCTGTGCCTACAAGGTGCTTGCCTATGCTTAATGTGCCTTCTGTGCCGTATTTCCTTGAGTCCTCTTCATCGCGGCCTATTACTATTTCTGGCATATCTTTTCCTTTTTTATATAGGAGAGGAGGTTGATAAGGATGATCTGCAAAGAACAGGGTTCTTTGAGATCTCAGAGAAGCTTCGCTTCTCTGCAGAGAACCCTAGGTTCTCGACTTATTAAGCTATTTATTGTTTTTCCTCCAAATAAAATCGTTTATGATATCAGAATTGACTATAAACAGCAAGAATGTGAATGTTGCAGCGAAGGTAGTGGAGAAAAGGCAGCCCAGGGAAGTCAACACAAAGTTCGGCAGAAATCTCGTTGCCGAGAGCGTGCTCGAGGATCAGACAGGCCAGATAATACTTGTTCTCTGGGGAGACGACATAGACAAGGTCAAGGAAGGCGACAGCATCAAGATAAAGAACGGCTATATCACTGAATGGAACGGGGCGCTGCAGCTTAACATCGGCAAATTCGGCACGCTGGAAATTCTCTAATTCTTCAATTATAAACTTACATAATCCCGCTTGTAAACAGGAACAAAACTGCGAATACTGCAAAAAATGCTATCCAGATCATCTTGCTCCATGAAAAGACTTTTGAGCCGTCAAGGGGCGGAAAAGGTATCATGTTGAACAAGCCGAGCCAGATGTTTATCTGCATTCCCATGAGCAATATCTGCGATGGCCAAAACAAGCTGGCTGCAAAGAATGCGCCGGCTAGAGCTAGATTTGTCAGCGGCCCTGCAATTGATATGATCCCGAACCGCCTGCTGCTGAGCTCCTTTACGTTTCCCCATAAGTCAACCCGCGGGTATATCATCACAGCTCCCGGAGCTGCAAAGACAAATCTGCCATCTGTAAGAAGTGTTATGGCTACAGCAAGAAGCAAGCCTTGCTTCCACATCTTGTATTCTGCGCGGCACTCGTACTTCCTAGCAAAATACCTGTGCGCCAGTTCGTGCAGCACAAACCCGACAGAAACAGCAAGTACAGCATAAGGGAAGACGGATAGAATATTATCAATTTGGGACCATCCGCTATATGAGAAGACAAAAGCCAGCGCAATGGCTGAGATCAGTATATCCCGTATTTCCCTGATATCAGTCACATGATGCGACATTTTCATTAGCATTCGCCTGGCCGTCTTCTTCGGGTTCTCTAGTTTCTTTTGGTGTCCTTCAGAAACCTCTGGTTTCTGAGGCCTCAGAAAGCTTTTGCTTTCTTAAGGTGATTCAGACCTTTTCTTTCTAAAGAAAAGGGATGAATACGGAGGCGCGCCGCAGGTTGTCAGCAACAGCAAGAAGAGTTTTTCCCCAGACTATGCTCCGCACGGGTTCAACTGAGCATTCCATATATAACTTACGACTGCTCTGTTCCCAGCCTCATCGGGTTCGCTATAGTTGAAATCCCAGCTGTCCGGGCTTCTCAGCTTTGGCTGAGGGGCTCTTGAAACTGCTGCTCCCTTCCATTGGCTTCGGCTCCAGCTAAAGCGGACTGCAGGTTATGCCTAACACTCCCTTAATATTTACGAAGTCCTTTGTTTCTTGGGAAATACAAAGGCCTTCTTTACAAAGAAGGGATTTGTTTACAGGCGACCGCTACCCGCCCGGCCTAGCCTCCAGAATTAATTATGCATAAACATTTTAAAGAGAAAATCGCGGTTCCTCATTGTTGTAATATTTTTAATTAGGAATGAGGATTAGAA
>JAGVVX010000024.1 GCA_018304565.1 Candidatus Aenigmatarchaeota archaeon | reverse complement strand
GTCTACCCAGTCGAGAACGAGCACAAATTTTCAAATAAGCAGGGTGATGTTCTACCAGACGCCTTGCTACTAAGAAACGGCTCAACGGCGCTTGATCTTGCATACAAAGTTCATGAAGACATCGGAAAGAAATTCATTTCTGCAGTAGACGCGAGGACAAAAAAAGCTGTCGCGTCAGACTACAAGCTCAAGAACGGCGACATAATATCAATAAAGAGTGGGAGGTAAATTTTTATTTAAAAACCCCGCCACAACCAGCGGAAATATAATCGTCGCGTCGCCTTCGACGTGGACGCTGCGGCCTGAAAGGTTCTTCTTGCCCCACGATACGGCTTCGCTGGGTCTTGCGCCCGCCACTGATCCGTCGTACTCGCTGCCTGTGGAAATGTAGACAGCGTAGTCAGCGCCGCCTCTGAACAGATTGGCGTTCATCACATGGTGCTTTGCCAGGCCTCCGCCGAGAATTATGGCGCCTGTCTTCTTCGAGTTCATTGCGATTTCTGTTATTTTGACGATATCTGAAGCTATGTCCAGCTTGAAATCCGGGTGCGAATTCATGAAGAAGTAAAGCATGTCGCCTATGCTTCCGTCAGTCAGGGCCGGGCAAAAAACGGGGATTTTATTCCTTGTAGCCCAGTATAGTATGCTGTCCTTGCCCTTCACTTCTTTGCCAAGATTAAAGATGAATTCTGATGCAGTCGTTATTTTGTTTTCTGCAGCTTGTTTTTCATGCGTCTTTTGAAGGAAAGGCATCATGAGTTTCTCGAATGCGATGTATCTGTCATTTGGCACAAAGATGTTGCCTATGCGGTTTATTCCATGCTTGCGCAATTGCTTGTCATCCGCATGAAAGCTGCCGAGCAAGAACGGCTTCAAGGTTTTTATCACATCCTCCTCAACGCCGCCGGCTGTAGTGACAAGAACATCAACAAGCCTTTTCCTTGCCAAATAAGCTATAATCTCCCTAAGTCCCGAAGACACCATATTTGACGTGCAGCCAAGAAATACAGTCGCTTTCTCTCTTTTCATTTCCTTGATGATATCTATTGCCAGCCGCAGCTGCGTTGCCTGGAAGCCTGTGGCCTTGTAAGAATTAAGGAATTGCTCCATGTTGAATTTTTTAGAGAAATCATATCCTTTGATATGTAAACCTTCCAGCCTGCTGGATCTTTTCAATATATTTTTTCTGGCTTTTTTTAGATTCATGACAAAACCTGGAAAAAGAGATAGCTAATGGTGTTGCAGATGCCTTATGGCTGCGTTATAAGCTTGCAATACATGAAAGGATTTTAGTGCCAATGTTTAAAAAGACCCTTGGCACTAGAGTTTTATGTTCAACAAATTCCGCATGCAGGTCAAGAAGCTGTGCGGAACTCATGCAGTGCATCTGGAAGTTCCAAGAAATCAGGAAGCAGACATTGCTCTGCCATGCTTTCCTCTGGCAAAAACCTTGCACAAGGATCCAGTAAAGATTGCATTAGAACTTGCAGAATCTTTCTCTAAGAAGAATAAATCTAAACTTGTAAAGACAATAAGTGCTTCCGGGCCATACGTCAATTTCTATGCGGACTGGAACACGATTGGGAATGAAATTGTCAGGGATATTCTGAAGAATAAGGAAAACTACGGCCGGGGAAAAGCCAAAGAAAAGATTATAGTTGAATTCGCCCATCCAAACACCCACAAGCTGTTTCATATCGGCCACCTTAGAAATATTACTGTAGGCGAAACGCTCTCGAGGATACTGGAATTCTCAGGGAGCAATGTTATACGCGCCAACTATCAGGGCGACGTGGGGCTGCATATTGCAAAATGCCTTTATGGAATCAGGCTGAAGGGCATGAAAAAATTCTCGTCGCTGGACGAGAAGATCAGATTTCTTGGAGGAGCTTATGCAAGAGGCAGCAGCCTTTACGAAGAAGACGAGAACGCCAGAAAAGAGATTATTGAATTAAACAGAAAGCTCTACGAAAAAGACCCGAATATAATGAAATTGTGGAAAGAAACAAGGAAATGGAGCCTTGAATACTTTGACAGGATATACAAACGTCTCTATACAAGCTTTGACAGGCTGTATTTCGAATCTGAGGTTGCTGCGCCGGGGCTTAAAATAGCAAAACAGGCCTTGAAGAAAGGAGTCTTAACGGAAAGCGAGGGTGCCCTGATTTTTGACGGCGAAAAATACGGCATGGACAAAAGGGTTTTCGTGAACCAGCTGGGTTTTCCCACTTACGAAGCGAAGGAACTTGCGCTTGCAGAGCTGGAGTTTTCAGAATTTGGAAAGATAGACAAATGCGTGCATGTCGCAGGCCCCGAGCAGGCCAGTTTCTTTGCGGGGACCCTGAAAGTGCAGGAACAACTTAACCCTAAAAAATTTGGCGGCAGGCAGTTCCATCTTGTTTACGGCTGGGTCAGTCTTAAGGAAGGAAAGATGTCATCACGCCTGGGCAAAGTAATTGAGGGCGAGTGGCTTCTTGATGAGCTGAAAAAAGAAGTGCTTGAGCAGTATCTCAACAAACAAAAGTATAATGAAAAGGCAAAATCCGATATTGCAGAAGCCATAGCAATTGCAGCTGCAAAATATTACATGCTGAAGATTGAGCCCGTTAAGGACATACTTTTTGATGCAGCCCAGGCGATAAGTTTCGAAGGCGACACGGGGCCTTATCTGCAGTACACATATGCAAGGGCCAGGTCAATACTGCAGAAAAGCAGGAAAAAGCCGTCAAAGAAAATCATTTTTGAGAACGATGAAATACCAATAATCAAGAAGATTTCAGGGTTTCCGTGGATCATCAAGAAAAGCGCCCATGAAATGAAGCCGAACTATCTTGCAAAATACCTGTTCGAATTGGCTACGCTTTTCAATGAATTCTATCATGCAAAGCGTGTTGTCGGTGCCGAAAGGGAAGAAGAACTGCTCGTCCTTGTTTCGTGCGTGGCAATTGTCCTGAGAACGGGCATGGGGCTCCTGGGCATAAAGCCTCTGGAAAGAATGTAAAAAGCTTTTTCTCGAAGGAAATGACGCACTTTGTGCGTCTAGTCGCCTGAAGAAAAACCTTGGAAAAAGAAATTAAGTGAAACTACCTTTTCCTTGCTAAAACCACGTACTCGCTCTCCTTGCCGCGAATTTCAAAGGCGCAAACAATCTCAAATCCCACGAGCTTGTCTTCCAGGTCTTGGCGTGTCTTTTCGTAAGTATAGTCGTTGAAGAACATTGTTATCAGTGCGAAACCTTTCTTTTTTACTACCCTTGAGAAATCTCCGCTTTTTATCGAGTGGAATGAATCAATGGATAAGAGTATGTCGAATGCCTCGTTCTTGAATGGAAGCCTGTTTGCGTTGCCGATGATCAGGGGTACTTTGCACTTCTGGGCTGCTTCCTGGTCCCTGTCAAGCCCTATAATTCTTGCTTTTATTTTATTCTCTTCCAGAAAACCCTCGAAATACCCGAATCCTATTCCCAGGTCAAGTACGCGCTTTCCGGAAAAGAGCCCTTTCAGGAAATCCTTTCCCAAGATGTTGAGAATGCTCTCATATTTCTGCCTCTGTATATCCTTCCAGGACTCGTAGATTTTTGGAGAAAACATACGCGCTCTATTCTTATTTATGGGTAAGAAGTTTTATATTCGTTCGCTATGCAATTGTAATGGTTCTGTGCTTCTTATTTTATCGCTGAAAGGTTTAAAATAATTGCAGCTGAATCACCTTTATGGAAGAATTGCCGACAAGGCCGCGCTTGACTGAAGAACTGCCTTCTGACATCACAGCTGTTGAGGAGGAATATGTGCGTGTGCTCCTAGATGCCCAAAGAATCCTGGATTCTCTGGCATCTCAGAAAGTGCTTTCTGAAGATAAGGTTTCTGAGGCTTCGCCAACGCTTGATATGCTTGGTGCAGTCAGGGACAGCCTTGTGGACATCAAGAATGTACTTGAGCTCCAGAACCAGCGGCTGGAAAAGCTGGATTCCATGCCTGCTCTTGAAAACAGGCTCAAGGAAGCTGAGAATCATTCAGAGGACATGGCACTTACTATTTCCCGCCTTGAAGGCGCTCTTAACAATTTCAGGGCGAAAACAACAGAAATTGATTACGCAACATCTGCATTCAGGGAAACCGAAACCGAGCTAAAGGAACTCATGCCGCGGATAAACTATCTGTCTAAGGTTACTGAGCAGAGAAATGAAATAATGCTCGCTATGGCAAAAGACATCTCTTCACTGGCAGAAACGCTGGAAGAGCGCACAAAAAATTTCGGCGCGGCTGCTGAAGGCATTGCAGAAGCCGACGAGAATATCCGGAAAAGCTCCTCTTCGCTTGCTTCTTTGCAAGAAAAGCTCGACAGGATCGCCTCTGATGTCCTGCAAAAGAACGACGATATGAAATTGCTTATTTCTGAGATTGCTCTCTCGCGCGACATGACAGACATAAGCGCAAGCCGCCTCGAATCATCCTCGATAAGGCTCAAGGAAAGTGTTGAAGATATAGAGAAGAGGAACATGACGCTTGCCTCAGCCATGGAAACGCTGTCACAGCTGGCACCGCTGCTTGAAGAGAAATCTGCCGGCTTGGGCAATATGGTTGAAAGCTATGGCGCCTCGAGGGCTGCTATAGAACAGAGCGCAGTTCTGCTTGGGACATTGCAGGATAACCTGAGAGACCTGAGAAACGATGTGTTTGAAAGGAACCAGTACCTGAGCATAATGCTTTCTGACATAGGCGTCTCCAAAGAAATGATGGAAAAAAACATCCAGCTGCTTGAAACCAGTTCGATAAAGCTCAAGGAGACTGCGGAAGAAGTTGACAAAAAAACAGATGACATATTGAATGTAACAATGAGGAAAGTTGGTGATTTGCAAAACCTAAGAGACGTGCTGTATGATGACATCGATCAGGTCGACGGCAGGGTCAAGAAAGTCCAGAAAGCAATAGACAAGCAGAAGAAGGACGCTGCGAAAATATCCAAGAAGCAGGCAGAAACGCTAAAACTTATAAAGAGGATGAGCAAAAAGGTTGATAAGATGGACAGGCAGATGAGAAGGAAAAAGAAGTGAATCTTATAAATCCTGTTAACATGAATTATTAAGGTGCAAGATGAAACTCTCTTTCGATCCAATGCTAACGCTGGAAGAAGCAGAGACGGAGTACAAAAGGATCAGAACAGTGTACACAATGATAAGGGGCGATGCCCGCTTTCTTTCCGATGAAGAAAGAAGCTCACTGGACGGGTATGTGGCAGACCTTTTTCGCGTTATTTCCTGTCCTGTGGTACACGATGAAATCAGGCAGCAAGGGAATAAAGATAACACCCTCTGGGAAAGGGCTGGGAAACTGCAGACAGAAATAATAAGATATATCGGCGAATGGTAGCTGAAAAAGATCATGAATTATTAAATATAATATGATGGGTTCTGAGCTGGCTTATACTTTCTTCAGGTTCTCTACAACAAAATCAATGACTTCAGAATTTAATGGCAATGTAAAGTTTTTCCTGTAGCGTTTTTCGCCGTCCGGTGTTATGAAACCCCGGCTTATAGAAATAAACTCGTTTTCTCCGTCGTCAGAAATTGCCTTTTTCCTTGCTATTTCCAGAAAATTGTTGTTCCCGAACTTTATTTCCTCGGATTTTAATGTTTCAAACGTTACCATTCAGAATCCTCCGTCAAAGACTTATTTCCTCTTCTTCTCAGATTTTTCCCTGCGTTCCCATTTCAGGTCTTCATATTCAATCCAGGCGACTATTGCTCCAACGAAAATAAGAAACAGGCCGAAGACGCCGATGAATACTGTTTTGAGTGCCATCCATGCTTCTGTGCCGAACATTGAAAATCCAGGCAGCCTCAGAAAATCGGCCGCATACCAGTATATACCGGCAAATAATATCAATAAACCAATTACAAGTTTTACCCCAGCATGTACCATAAGTCATACCTCAATCTGTTGAATAGATTTTATTCATGCTTAACTTTATAAGCTTTACAATATGAGAATGCTTCTGTCGAAAATATT
>JAGVVX010000052.1 GCA_018304565.1 Candidatus Aenigmatarchaeota archaeon | reverse complement strand
AAGCGTTATTTCTTACAACCCAAAAACAGGAGTTGTAGAGCCAAAAAGAGTTATAAACTGGTTCAAAAAGAAAAATGCCTGCAAAGAATGGTATAAAGTTATAACCAGCAATTCCATAAACGGCGAACAGTCACCGTGTGTAACGAAAGAGCATAAATATTGGGTAGTAGGTCATGGCTGGAAAACAGTTGAAAATTTACAGAAAACCGATAAAATTTTACTTCCAATTCCAAAGCCAAATAAAATTCAAGAACAGATAATTCTTGGCTCTCTTTTAGGCGACGGCGGGTTATCAAAGCCCAAAGCAAAAGATCAAAATGCTAAACATCCGCATTTAACTATTGGTCATAAAGAAAGTCAACTGCCTTATTTGAAATTCAAATTCCATGCACTAAGAAATTTAGCAGCGGCTGAAATAAAACCTGTTAAACATACACATACTGATGGTTATAAAAGACAGCAATTTTACGTTTTTAGGACAATTAATCATCCATATTTTCTTGGATTAAGAAATCAAATTTATGGAGATAATGGAAAATGCAAAATTACCAGAGAACTTCTAGAAAAATTAGAACCCTTAGGACTTGCTATTTGGTATATGGATGACGGATCAATAAACAAATGGAGGGTTAGTCTTGCCACGGTTTGCTTCGAGGAAGAAACAATAGACTTGATCATATCATACTTTAAAGAAAGATATAATCTTATTTGGAAAAAAGAGCGTCTTAAACTAAAAGGTGGCGAAATCAGGTACAGAATTTCTCTTAACAAAGAAAACGGCTCTGAAAAATTCATGAAAATGATAGCTCCTTACATTGTTGGGTGTATGGGATATAAATTAAAAGAGAAATTTAGGGAAGAGCAGATTATAGAAGCGATCAACATGGACTTTATTGGAACTAATTTCTGCCCGCAGGAAGGCGAAGTAATAAAAGTTGTCAAAGCCCAGAATAAAAAAAGAGACAATACACTTTACGATATAGAAGTTGAAGACAATCACAATTACTTTATTCCTACAGCACTTGTTTCCAATTCTACATTTGGCGGCAATCTGCTGGCATGCGCAGCAGGCATGGCAACCCTGAAGTTCATGAAACAGAAACGCCTTGGTAACAATGCAAAAAAAGTTGGTAAGCATGTGCTCAAGAGGCTGAATGAACTCAAGGACAAATATGAAATAGTTGGTGACGTTAGAGGCATAGGATTGATGATAGGTGTTGAACTGGTCAAAAACAAAAAATCCCGCATGCCTGCAGTTGAAGAAAGAAAAGAGGTGCTCTGCAAGGCAGGCGAGAAAGGGCTTATACTGTTGCCTGCAGGAAAGAGTGTGATAAGAATATGCCCGCCTCTGACACTAACGCGGCAACAAGCAGACAATGGCATAGATATAATAGAGGACTCGATAAAAGAACTAAATAAACGGTGATTTGAATGTTTGAGATGCTGAAAAGGCTGATGGAAACGGACGGCATAAGCGGCGATGAGTCAGAGGTACGCGACCTTATAATGAAGGAAATAAGGAAGCATGTCGACGAAGTAACTGTGGACAGCATAGGAAATCTTATAGCACACAAGAAGGGCGATACGCCCCGGGTTATGCTCACGGCCCACATGGATGAGATAGGGCTCATGGTGAAAGGCGTAGACTCTGACGGCGCCATAATATTTTCCCGGGTAGGCGGTATAGAATCTCTGACGCTGATCGGCCAGAGGGTTAAAATCAAAGCTGGCAAAGAACCTGTATACGGCGTCATAACTACGGCAGAGATAAGCAACGGCGACATGACTGACAGCATGCCAAGAAGCCTTGATATGTACATAGACACGGGTTTAAGCAAAGAGGAACTGCTGAAGAAGGATGTCAAGGTAGGCTCATTTATTTCGCTGCAGCAGGAAATAGGGATGTTTGCTGACAACAGCGTTGTTTATGGACGGGCACTGGATGACAGGATCGGCTGCTACGTGCTTATGGAGATTGCAAAATTGTCAAAGAAAACTGAAAGCGATACTTACTATGTTTTCACAGTCCAAGAGGAGATAGGGCTTTACGGCGCAAAAACTTCTACGTACAAGATAAAACCTGACCTTGCCGTTGCAGTTGACGTGACTAACGCAGAGGATAAAGGGGTCAAAATTCAATCGAACATACTTGGCAAGGGGCCATGCATAACACTGAAAGATTCGGGCATGATAACAAACAGGTGCATAAATGACTGGCTAACAGACATAGCAAAACAGAAAAACATACCAATCCAGTACGATGTAGGCGATAAAGGCACCACAGACGCACTGAGCATATCGCTTTCGCGCGAAGGCGTTCCGGCTACCGTGGTAGGAATTGCCGTGCGGAATATACACTCGACAATAGGAATGGCCAGCATGAAAGATGTCGAGAATGCGATAAAACTGCTTGAGGAATTCATCAAGAATCCTCCAAAAGTCTGCATAACCTAAGAAGGAGAAAACCTAGGTTTTTCTCCTCTCTACACCTCTTTCCTAGTAGGGAGTAATATGAAAAGTATAAAGAAAAAACATTATCATTGCCATTACTGCATGCGCACCTACGAGGAAAAGCCTGACGAATGCGAGAATTGCGGCAACAGCCATTTGTTTGATTAGAATCGGGTCATGAGATACTAGTTCATCTGGAAGCATGGCCAGTTCTTGGAAAGCGGCTTAAAATATCTCGAATATCGCGCTCTCCAGAAGTATATCTCGATACGGCAGCTACAAGATCAGAAAAAGTGCCGGCAGCAACGTCACATTCTTTATTATCTGAAAAGGTTGCAGGATTGTAATCTTGAGCCATACCCAGAATCACAGGCCCGTCTTCACTAATAGCAACTCCTTGATGCGATTCCGGATCGTAGAAAAATTCACCGAAGGGCGTTTCCGGTAGATAGAACATTCTCATGAAAATAGAATAAATCCAAACCTTAAAAATACATTGCGCCTATTCTTTTGGCTCGCTCATTTTCTTGAAGTGCTTGTCTTTAACCTGCAGGTACATGCAATAACCCATGTTCTTCTTGAGCTTTCCATCAAGCTGCTCGCCTGGTATTTCTTCTATTTGATCTTCTTCAAAGGGCGGCCTTCTTTCAGCAACCCATCTTTCGCTTGCGTGTTTTTTTTCAATAGTCTGGCAACCCTCAAGCGCTTTTTTGTCAAATCCCATTTTCCTGTACTTTCCTTTCGTTACCCTCGCAAGTATGGCATTTGCAATGAGATCGTTTGCGATCTTTCTTTTTCTTTCATCAAGGAACTTGGAAAGAGCCGGCATGTTCTTGATGGCAGCCTGCTCTGTATAACATTTCCCGCCTATCTTTCTTTGCCCAAGAAACACTCTTCCGGAGAGTTTTTCCATGTCGTAAGGTGAGACTATAATCAGTCCATGGAGGAGTGCGCTTTCAACGCCCCATATGGCTGCATGGCTGGCAACAACCCTGCCGTCCACGTTTATGGTTGATGCCTTGTTGTCAACGGTGATATTTTCTATGCCGAGATCCTCAAAGGCATCAGCTACGTGCTGCGCATAGTAAGCCCGCATGCCCTCATAATTTTTGAAGCTTCCGTCGCGCGGCACTGAAAACGAATAAGCAAGTATGTTTTGCCCCAGCTGCACATGAGACCCGCCCGTAAGCCGGCGGACAACATCAAAGCTGGCATCTCTTTTCTTCAATGCGTCGGTGTCCTGTGCATAGCCAAGCACCACGGCGTCGCGGGGCACGGTGAAAAATCGTGCACATGCAACAGGATACAGAGACGGCCTTCTAAGCATGAATTCCTCCAGCATCATGTTCGTCTTTGCCGGCAGGATTTCGTTTCCCCAGTACTCGTAGTCAAACATGTTGAGCCTCTAAATTCTATATCATCGTCCCTCAATCAACAGCAATTCAGGATCTTCCAAGTGCTCTTTCAGCGTGTTTGTGAACCCGGCTGCTTCTGCGCCGTCGACTATGCGGTGATCAAACGAAACGGAAAGAGGCATCATCTTTCTTGCAACAATTTTTTTGCCGATCACAACAGCCTTGTCGTATATGCGCCCGGTCGCAATTATTGCCGCCTCGGGCCAGTTTATTATTGGCGTTGCGTGCAGACCGCCCACAGAGCCGACGTTTGTTATGGTAAACGTGCCTCCTTTCATGTCAGCAAGGTCTATTTTCCTGTCCTTCGCGGCTTCAGAAAATTTTTGTATTTCTTTTGCTATATCAAGGATTGTTTTTTCGCTTGCTTCCTTGATAACAGGAACTATCAGGCCGTCTGGAGTGGCAATAGCTATGCCGATATTGTAATAGCTTTTCAGTATTATTTCGCCATGTTCATCATCCATGCTTGCGTTCATGTATGGATGCGCCTTCAGCGCAGCAACAGATGCCTTCACGACGAACGGCAGGAAAGTCAGTTTTATGCCGTTCTTTTCGGCTTTTGGCTTTTCTTTTTCGCGAATTGCTGAAAGTTCTGTAACGTCAGCTTCATCCATGTGCGTCACATGCGGTGCTGTGAATATGGACTTCACCATGTTCTTCGCTGTTGCTTTCCTGATGCCTTTCAACGGCACGCGCTCAACATAGCCGTACATATCATATTTTCTTTCTATCCTGACAACTGACTGCTCTTGCACTTCTTCGTGCGTTTCCGGGCTTGGAGAAGACTGTCTCACATCTTCTTCTGTTATCCTTCCGTCTTTTCCGGTACCTTTTACTGTTGAAATGTCAACATTAAGATCTCTTGCAAGCCTCCTTACAGCCGGCAGCACTTCAGCCGCCTTGCCTGTAACCTGCTTTGCTGCATTCACATCTGCAGAAAGCAGGGCTTTCTGAGATTCTCGAAATCCAAAGGAATTCGGAATCTCAGAGAAACTTCGTTTCTCTGAAGATCTCGAAGAAGTTTCACTTCTTCCAAGAGATGGCTTAGCCGTGGGCTGTTTCACAGCAGGCTCTATATCTGCTGCCTCTTCAAGCTGGCCGACAACAGCGACACCTTTCTGCTGTTTCGGCATTTCAATAGATTTTTCCGTGGAAGAAATAAGCTGCTCATTCTCTTCAGCGATAGTCGCGAGCGTTTCCCCTACGTGAATGGTATCGCCTTCACGATGGTGGAGCTTTGCTATTTTACCGCTCTTTGGCGAAGGTATCTGGACTATTGCCTTGTCTGTTTCTATCTCGGCAATGACGTCATGTTCCTTAACAGTATCTCCTTCCTTCACGCGCCACCTCACGATCTCGCCTTCTGTTATCCCTTCGCCCACGTCAGAAAACTTGAATTCGTATGGCATTACAATTAGATTGCAGAATCAATGATAAAAAGGTTACATTCGAATTGAAATGAAAAACGGTGATCATATTTCACTACTATCATGGAAGCTCGAAGAAATAAGACAATATCTGATTCTATTTAGCAATTACATCAGAACTCCATGATCTTTTCTATGCCAGCTTCTATGCGCTCTGCGCTGGGTATGTAGTATTCCTCAAGCTTCGGCAGAGGCATTACTGTGTCGAAACCTGTGACGCGCGTTACAGGTGCTTTCAGGTGCAGCAGGTCTTTGTCGCTGATCACGGCCGCAATCTCGGCGCCGAAGCCGCATGATCTGGGTGCTTCATGCACGATCACCGCACGGCCTGTTTTTTTCACGGACTCAATGATTGTCTTAGTATCCAGCGGTGAAAGCGTTCGCACATCAATAATTTCTATGCTGTGCCTGGATTTTTCCATTACTTGCTTGCATGTGCGCGTCATGGCGCCGTAAGAAATCAAAGTAACGTCTTCGCCTTCGCGCACTATTTTTGCCTCGCCCAGCGGTAGGGTGTAGGGCTCATCCGGAACATCTTCCTTTATTGCGCGGTAAATTCTCTTAGGCTCGAGAAATATAACTGGATCAGGATCGCGGATGCTTGAAGCAAGCAGTCCTTTTGCCTCATAAGGAGTTGAAGGTATGACAACCTTTATGCCGGGCGTATGTACAAAATAAGCTTCCGGTGAATCAGAGTGGTGTTCCAATGCTTTGATGCCGCCGCCATACTGCATGGCATATTATTTGATCCAGTATAGGAGGGCTGAAACCGTCAAACTGGATTTCCGCTACAGGCTTCAGGCCGTAAACGGCCATGCCTACTGAAGTTCCGGCGATTGCAAGCTCTGCAAGCGGCGTATCAATAACCCTGTTCGGGAACTTTTTCAGCAATCCGTCTGTCACGCGAAAAACGCCGCCATCAATGCCGACATCTTCACCTAGAACAACAACTGTTCCGTCGGCTTCCATTTCCTGCATAAGCGCGCTGTTGATTGCCTGCACCATGTTCATTACAGTCATGACAAACCCCTTTTCTTATTTCTATAACTTCTTCGCATTGAGGAAGCTCTTCAGTTCTTCAAGCTGCTCTTTCAAGTTTTCCGTCATCTCATTGTACATGTGCTTGAAGATATCATCTATCCCGGCCTTCGGCGTGTTCTCTGCTTTCTTTATAGCATCGTTTATCTGTTCCCCGAACTTAAAGCGTACGCGTTTCTCATAATATTGGCTCCACAAAGCCCTGGATTCCATGTACTTGCGCAATCTTTCTATGGGGTCTTTTTTCATCCATTCGTCAATCTCTTCCTGTGCCCTGTAACGCGCTGCATCATCAGCTGTTGTGTGGTCAGCTATCCTGTATGTTACGCATTCAATGAGTGTAGGTCCTGAGCCTGCGCGTGCTTTTTCCAGCGCCTCTTTTGCTGCCCTGTAGACCGCAAAGACATCGTTGCCGTCAACCTGAATGCCTTCGAAGCCGTAAGCTATTGCTTTCTGCGCGATTGTTTCAGCTGCTGTTTGTTTTTCACGCCGCATTGAAATGGCATACTGGTTGTTCTGAACGATTGCAACTACAGGCGCCTTGAATACTCCTGCAAAATTCAATGCCTCGTGGAAGTCTGCTTTTGATGTGCCGCCGTCGCCTGTGCAAACCAATGTGGCAATCTTATGGCCCAGTATCTTTGCAGCCATGGCTGCGCCCACGGCATGTGCCATCTGGGTGCTTACAGGAATTGCAATAGGGAAATTATTCTGCCCTTCTGGGATGTGCATTCCCCTTCCATCGCCTGACCAATAAAGCACAAGGTTTTCAAGAGGTGTGCCACGAAGAATATAGGATGAAACATCGCGGTACATAGGGAAGAACCAGTCGCTTGGCTGCATTGCATAAGCAAAACCTGTCTGGGTTGCTTCCTGCCCGATGGCAGGTGCATAAGTGCCTATCCGTCCCTCGCGTTGCAACTTCAGCATCGTCTCGTCAAACATCCTGCCAAGAACCATTGCCTCGTACATCTTCTGTATGTCTTCGTTGCTGAGCTGCGGCATCAGCTTCGCGTCTATTTTTCCGTTTTCGTCAAGGATCTGCATGTAGGACACGGAGAAATTCTTCACCACTTTGAGCATAATTAGAATATGCCTTAAAGCGGGATATATAGTTTTTCAATTAGAGTTATTAACTTTTGCTGCTGTATAACTTACAATGGAAGCAGAATTTGACGGAACAGATTATCTTCTGGTTCTTGATAGAGAACGTGATGAGTTGAAAAAATTACAACAAGGACCGCTGACAGCTAAACTTACAACAAGTGAAGGCAAAGTAAATAAGGATGTTTCATTGACTTATGGCCAGACAAAGCACGTCAATGGGATTGAAGTAACTTATGAAAGACAAGGCAGTGGATTTGAAGGGATAAAGGAAATAAGAGTTGAGATAAACCACTGGGCTTATACTCACATTGCGCGAAGAGGGAGATTTTCTGCAAGGAACGGCTCGCAAACAATTGAAATACAGAATGGCAGGCCGCCGAGAAGACCGATAATCTAAAAAATCAAAGATACCTTTCAAATTCCTTTCTCGTTATTTTCAAATCTTTCTTGCCTTTTAGATATAGAGAAATAGCTTCTCGTGTCCTTTTCATAAGCACGTCCAGAGTCTTGGCCTGAGTATGGCAGCCCGGAAGCTCCACTACTTCTGATATCAAATAGCCGTCTTCCCCTTGTTCAATAAGCACATTAAATTCCCTTGTCATATAAACCACTACATAAAACTAAACATAAAAGAGGATATAAAGTTTAATTGGTGTCTGACAAAACTTTATTTACCGACAGCTATAATTAACAGTCATGCCTGAAAGCGATCTCTTGGAGTTCTATGGCACGGAGTGCCCGCACTGTATAAAGATGGAACCGCTTATCGACAGACTCGAGAAAGAAACAGGTCTGAAACTTCAGCGCCTCGAGGTGTGGCACAACGAGGCGAATGCAAAACTCCTCCAGCAGCTCGACAGGGGCTTTTGCGGCGGCGTGCCGTTCTTCTTCAACAAGAAAACAAAGAACTGGATCTGCGGCTCCACAAGCTATGATAAGTTTAAATCTTGGGCTACGGGGAAATGAAATCAGGCTATGGCAGAAACCCTAAGATAACAGAATCTTTATAAGATACAAAAAATAACATCTTATCAGATATTATGCCAAAGCAGCATATCGTAATTGTTCTTGTTTTGATTTTCAGCCTGTTTCTTATAGCAAGCACAGCAGATGCGCAGGCCGCTTCTGTCACAGTAATCTCGCCTAATGGCGGAGAGGTGTGGGAGATTGGCAGCAAGCAGTCTATCCGTTGGGAATCTTCGAATGCTCTGAATGATACGTGGGTTGCGTTATTCCTCAAACCATCCGGTCCTATCATTAAGCAAAAATTGCGTGTAAGCGGTTCATACGAGTGGGTTATCCCGGAGCAATATTGTGCTGGTGATGTCTGCGGCTTTCCAATGAAACCGGCTGACGATTACAAAATAGAAGCGCGGCTCTATACAGGGCCGGTTATTTGTGATGGTGACTGCCTGCCCGAAACTCCCCAGCCGACGCTCATCGCTTCAGATTCCAGCGACGCGCCGTTCAGCATCGTGTCAGCGTCTCAACCCTCCATCACAGTCCTTTCTCCATCATCCGGTCCTGTGGGCACGCTGGTAACTATCACAGGTTCCGGCTTCACACCAACTGGCAATAAAGTCAACTTCGGCCCGGGTACTATTTCAAAAATCACCTTCAAGAACAGTGCCACTCTTTCCTTTATCGTGCCGTTCGAGGTATACCGTGAGATGTCCTGTCCCCCTGGTGCGCCCTGTCCAGCGCCCCCGGTCTTTCCTATATCGCCCGGCGTATACAACGTGTCCGTGACAAACGCCGGCGGAACTTCCAATGCCTTGCCGTTTAAGGTGACTGCAGATGGCTGCAAGATCGGCGGATGCTCGTCTCAGCTTTGCCGTGACGCCTCTGAGCCGGATATAGCCACGACATGCGAATCCAAACCTGAATACGCATGCTACAAGGAGTTTGGCATGTGCGAAAGGCAGGCAAGCGGGCAATGCGGATGGACGCAGACAGCTGAGCTTGTTGGATGTATAGGAAGCAAAATATGCCCTCAAATTTCTCCGCCAAGCCCGGATTTTTGTCCTGATGGAAAGGTTCAGCCTAAATACGATGAAAACAATTGCATAGCAGGTTATGACTGCATTGAAAAAGAATACTGCGGTTCTGGAACGCCAAATGCAGACTGCTATTGCAGGGAAGGAGAGATCAAGGAGGAGTATTCACCGAAATGTCCTGAAGGCCTGGCATGCGCGGCTGTTATGCTTTACAAATGCGTTCCTGGGGTGCTCGAAGTCAAAACCCCTTCATCCTTCTCGTTGTCAGAGGGCCAGACTGCATGGGTTGTAAATTACGGCGATATGAAAATCAGGGTTAATAAAATAACATTCATCAGCCCTCAGATAGGTTCAGTGATTGCGATTGGGTATATAACAGTTACAAGTCCCGGCGGCTGCGGACCGGATGCCGACCCTCGCTGTCTTGGGTCGCCGTCATATTCTAAAGATTATGAAATTAGAGAGGGCGGAACTGTAGACGCCATAGGGCTTAAAATAACGTCCACGGGCTTCGCATATGGCGACCATGCGAAAGTGAAAATAGCCAGCTTTAAGATATCGGCTCCGGTACCGGTAATATGCCCTAAGATCTACAAGCCTGTATGCGGCGTTGACGGCGTAACGTACGGCAATTCATGCATGGCAGCAGGGATCGAGATTGCTTATGAAGGCAAATGCACGCAGGACATTGCCGTTAAAACGTCTTCTGGCCTTGGCGGGGCTGTCGGCAAATACTTCCAGGCAGTCTTTGTGGCAAACGGAGGAGTTCCGCCTTACAGCTGGAGCGTTTCTGAAGGGGAGCTGCCTTCTGGACTCACATTGGCTTCACCACCAACGTCGCCTTGCAAGATCGATCCTTCCGGCGTGGAAGTTTGTGAAACAGTAACAGCTAGGCCACTGCAGCCGGTTGCAGCCATAAGTATAGCAGAGACGCCGCCGGCGAAGCCTGTTAAGCAAAACGTACTCTGGCTCCAAGGCATTCCTGTTCAGGCAGGCACTTACAAATTCCAGCTCACAGCCAAGGACCAGAACGGAAACAAGGGCAGCGGAACATTCGTTGTGACTATCTCGTCCAACGCGCTTCTCGAGAAGTATCTGATAATGCATGATATCGGCGATTACAGATTCATCGCAGCAAATGTGCGCAAAGAAAATATGAAAGGCACAGATGTCAATGTCTACACAGCAGGTTATGTCGACAGGCGGCAGGTGGAAACACTCGTTGCGGAGTTCAGCAGCAGGGAAGAAGCTGAAAGGGGCCTTGAACTGTTAAAGAAAGAGAAAAATTTGAGAGAAGACAAGATA
>JAGVVX010000051.1 GCA_018304565.1 Candidatus Aenigmatarchaeota archaeon | reverse complement strand
ACGCGTTATCAGATGTAACGCAGCAGCCTGCAGTTTATGTTTGTCTGCGGAAGAATAAGTCGATCCACCGCCTAAAGGCTGGTGGAATTACGATTTAAATGCGCACTAGTAGTCTAGCCTGGTAGGACCTGAGCTTCCCAAATACCCCACGTTCAAACGTGCCGTATCCCGTATAACAGAAAAAGCTCATGACCCGGGTTCAAATCCCGGCTGGTGCATTAATCCTTCTCGGTATAAACCTTTGTCTCGTCTGCGCCCTGCTGCTTGTTGTATTTCACGTCCGCTCTCTCTCCATAGGCCTTTTCGGCTGGCGACGAGAGCATGTGGAAGGCAAGCTTGGCTACGCGCTGGCCCGGATAGAGCGCCACGGGCATCTTGCCGATGTTTGTTATTTCAAGGACGAATATTCCTTCCCAGCCGGGGTTTATGGAAGCCGACGTCGCATGGACGACCACGCCTACGCGGCCCAGGCTGGAGCGGCCGTCTACGACGCCCATCAGGTCGTTCGGCATCTTTATGTATTCCTTTATGGTGCCGAGCACAAATTCGCCCGGATGTATGATGAAAGGATCCTCGTCCTTGATTGTTATTTTCTCGGTGTAATTGTCTGTCTTCTGCTTTGTATCTATGTAAGGAGTAGAAGCAATCTTGAATATCCTGAACTCGTTGCCCAAGCGCAGATCCACCCATGCGGGCTGTATCTGGACGTCTTCATCAATTGGCTTGACGACGATCTTTCCTTCTTTTATAAATTTCCTGATTTCATGGTCTGGTAGAATCATTGGAACGCACTTTAGGGAAATTCACCGACAAACTTTATAAGCGTTCCATGAAAGCTGTAATGATGTTTTTCGCTGATTTTCACATTCACAGTTCTTATTCGCGGGCGACATCTAAAGACCTTAATCTTGAGTCACTAACAAAATATGCGAAAATTAAAGGTCTGAACATTTTAGGTACGGGAGACTTTTTACATCCAAAATGGCAACCAGAACTAAAGACGAAATTATCAGAAGAAAATGGAATATACACTTACAATGGCATTAATTTCATTTTATCCTGCGAGATCTCTTTGATATATGTACAAGGAAAGAAGCAAAGACGCGTGCATCATATATTGCTAGCACCGAATTTTGAGGTGCTTCAGCAGATAACAGAATGGTTCCTGAGAAAAGGCCGCGTTGATTATGATGGCCGCCCTATCTTTGGTTTTTCTTCCATAGAGCTTGCAGAAGCCATGATGCAGATATCAAACGATATTGAAATAATTCCCGCACACGCATGGACGCCCTGGTATGGCATATTTGGCTCTATGTCCGGCTTCGACTCCGTCGAGGAATGTTTCGGCGACAAGGCAAAATATATTCATGCAATAGAGACTGGCCTGAGCTCAACCCCTGAGATGAATTGGCGCGTATCTAGCTTGGACAAATACATGATGGTTTCTTTCTCTGACTGCCATTCTGCATTTCCTTGGAGATTGGGCAGGGAATGCTGTCTGTTTGATTTAAAAGAAGCATCATACAGAGAAATCATAGATGCAATAAGAAACAAACAGGGTGGAAAGCTCAAAACAACAATAGAGTTCTTTCCTGAAGAAGGCAAATATCATTTTGATGGCCACAGGAACTGTAATTTTTCCTGCGACCCGAAAGAGTCAAAGAAGTTGCACGATCTTTGTCCTGTATGCAGAAGAAATCTTACAATAGGCGTACTGAATCGTGTTGAGCAACTTGCTGATCGTGAGGAAGGCTTCATGCCAAAACACGTTGTGCCTTCCAAATCGTTAATACCACTAAGCGAATTGATTGCATTAGTAAACAATACAACACCTTATGCGACAAAAACTTGGGAAGCTTACAATAAGCTAATCGCTGCACATGGCAATGAATTCAAAGTCCTGCTAGAAACGGGAAAGGAAAAATTGGCTGATACTGTGGGTGAAAATGTGGCAGACATAATAATCAGAAACAGGAACGGAGAAATAAAGATAATTCCGGGCTATGATGGCGTTTACGGGAAGCCTGTGTTAAGCGGCGATGGCGCAATCAAACAGCCAGTTCCTAGAAAACAAAAGAGTTTGGATCAGTTTTTCTCTTAGTTGAAATTGTGAAACAATCTTTGTCTCCACCAGTCAATGGACTGCTGGCATCACTGTGTAATAACAAAGATTGTTTACATCCCGCATTCCACCACTAGTCAGATAGACTAGTGGAATGCAAGATTTTAATATGCTTTAATTAGGAAAGATGGATAGAAGGAAGAAAAGAATGAAATGAAGTACCTTTGGTACTTCTAGTTACTACGGTTGTCTTCCTCTTTAGAACGTCGGCGTGTTGCCTTCAACGCCCTTCACTGTTATTGTTGTTTCTTTGTCGACGTTGTAAAGGTAGAAAAGGTCGAATGTCATCAGTATTTCGCCGAAAGGCCTGCTTGTCCAGGCCTGCCTGTCTATGGCAAGGGTGCAGCCGAAAGGCGCTTTCCTGTCAGATCGCAGGCGCAGAATTTCTGAATTGCCTCCTAGCAATAGCTGCTGGTTGCCTGCCGTAAAGAAGCTTGGCGTGACAAAAGAAGGCGCTGCAATCTGGCCGCGGTTCAATGCAGCAGAAACGCCTGTTCCAAGGCAGTCATCAAACTGAACTCCGGAACCGGAAAGCGTTATTGCGCCAAGAACGAAGCCGCCCTCTTTTCCTGTCTGGCCGGGGGCTCCTGTAAACTCTGCAGGTGTCGGTATGCCATCGCCGACATTCTGCAGCTCTATAATATATGTGGCTCTTTCAATAGGATTAAGCCTCATGGCATCAGGATCTGTATTCACTACTATAGGGCTTGTTCCTCGCGTGACTGCAATCTTTATTGGCGCGTTTGTGTTGTCAACTGTCATGGGCAGGCTGACAGCCTTGCCAAGGTTAATCCTGGATTCGTATTCGTTCTTTGTCATCACAGGTATCTTGACTGCCGCTGTTGTTTTGTAAACATAAGTGACCCTGACCGCAGGGTGGAATTGTGTCCTAAGGCCTTCTGGAAGCACAGGCGGAACCAAAGTCCAGTCAGCTGTAAACGACTGGCCTGGACGGTTCTTTTCCTTGTCAGGCGGTGCTAGTTCTTCCTGGAACTTGAAGACCTGCTGGAGTTTCGCGTCGTTCTTGAAAAGGTTCTTGCTGCATATTGCTTCCTTGCTGAGATCTGAGAAAATGTTACCTATGAATCCTGAAAGTGACAATCCTCCCGTAGTGCCTTTAGCTACGGAAACGCAGAAGTTCTTTCCTATGCACAGGTTGCCGAAGAACGAGCCTGAAGAAGAGAAGCCGATTGCATTGAAGTCGGATATGCCCTGCAATGAAAGCGTTTCGCCTGTAGTGGTTCTCCAGCTGTCGACATTAAGCAGTTGCGCCCGCACGCATGAAGCAGTGACCTCGCCTACGTTCTGGACGTCTGCAAAGAAAGAGACCAGGTCGGTGGGCTCCGCGATCGCCCTGTCTGCTGAAAATTCATTGATCTTCAACCCGTTGTTGGGATCTATGGTTGTTGTGCCGCCCACGCATGCAGAAACAAAAACTACAGCAAGTAAAGCAAGAAGCAAAGGAGCAGATTTCTTCATTTGAACGCACCAAAGGTACTGGAATTAATTAAGTCTTGAGCGATATAAATAGTTTAATTTTTATGTTCGCAGCCCCTTGACCGATACTTTAGTTTCTTTTTCTATAAAATAAAGGTAGCTCAAGTCAAAAGCTATTGTAGCCGTGCCGAAAGGCCTTGAAATCCACTGGCTGCGAGCCAGTGCAAGCGTGCAGGAGAATGTTGCAGAGTTGCCGTTCCTGAGAACCACGCCGTTGTCGTTTTCAGGCAGTGTGATTACGTAGTAAGATGAGTCATAAGCCTGCTGGGAAGGCCTTTGCAGGAGCTGCTGTTCAAGCTGTGCAGTTCCGGTATTAATGCAGTCCACGGGTGTTATGCCGCCTGAAAATCTTACAGTGCCCTTCACAAGGCCGTTGATGTTGTTCGTGAAGGGTATGCCGTCTCCGGTGTTTCTAAGAGTAATAGTATAGACAGCCGTTTCTTTGTCGTTGAGTCTTGTAATGTCTGGATCCGTGTTAACAACAATCTGTGACGGACCTGAGATGAAGACCTTTATGGGCCCATTAGTGCTAGTTGCTTCCAAGGATTTCAGGTCCTTCGATTGCCTGAATTCATTTTTTGTGTATACCGGTATATTTAGTGCAGCGGATGTGGAATATTCATAAGTTGCGCGGCCAAGCAAGCGGAAATCTTTTATAATGCCTTCGGGAATAAAAGGCGCCTGCAGCGTCCAGCCTACAACCCGGAATTCTCCCGGTCTGTTCAGGCTGGCGTCTGGAGGTGCAAGTGTCGCGTAAAAGTAAGGGGTGTTGCCTGCTTTATCTACAGGAGTGAATGAAAACTCTGGCAGGGGCTGGCCAATCTTCGCGATTGCCGGCGCATTCTCACGCTGCTGCTGGTCGAAGGCTGTAGAAATAAGCTCGAGTTTTACCGACTTGGCTGTGCGGCCTCCTACATTTTCCAGTTCCATATATGCGTGAAATATATCGCCGCTGTCAACGCTGCTTGGATCTGCAAAGAATTTGTTTATCGTTATGCCATTATTTTCATCTGTGCGCAGATCCCGGGTAACGCAGCCTGCAAGAAACACCATTAGCATTATAGTTAATAGAATTCTCATCTGACCACCTTTAGCTGGGACTGTGCGCGCACTTCGTAATTATATAGAAGCGGCACTAAAACCTGATAGTCAACGAGCTGTTGCGCATTCTCAGGCAGTTTAAGCTCGCATGCTATGCGGGGAAAAACTTTTCCTGATGGATATATTGTCTTGAAGTCCCTGCAGCAAAGGATGTCGCTGCAGTAAGTCTCTTCAGAACCGGTTTCCTGGAATATCTTAGATTGCTTTTGCAATAGAGTCAAGAGCAGGTCTGTTGCCTGAAGCGCATTCTTGAATTCCCCAAATTTCAGGTTCTTTTGCTCAATAGGCATGAAATTTTCACCGAAGGTTATCTTGTCAACAAAGCCGTTGCCTATATTTCTTATGGTGAAGTAAACAAAATACTGCCTGCCTTTTCTCACAACTATCGGCATGTCGTCGCTGAATTCTATATCCATCTGCATGTTCCTGTCACTGTACGTGTACGCGCGCGGCCTCGTGTTTATGTTTCCTGCAAACTTTTCACGCGTGTATATTTCTTCATTCATTATATCCAGCGTCTGCACTGCTGTAAGCACGCTCTGGAACTTCGCGCGGGCATTAATTGTTTCGCTTTGCGTTTTCTGGATAATTGGCGTGGCTTGGACGGTGCAGCTCAAGGCCGTTATCTGGTCGGGCAGCAATTGTGGTATTGAAAGCTTGCATTCGTTGCTTTTTTGAAGATTGCCCGTATCGAAAATTTCGAGAATGATATTTCTTATCGGCGCAACATCTTTATTCTGGGCATCGAGATATAGTGTCGTTTTGCTGCCTGCAAAAATTTCAGAAGGCGAAGATGACAAGGAAACTCCAAGGCCTTCCTGCACTCGTACTGGTTGCTGCCCCTGCAATGCGCCAATCGGGTTGAAACTAGGGCTGAAAGGATTGAGCTGGCTCACGCATGCGGACAAAAAAACAATTGAGAGCAGCAAAAAAATATATTTCATTTAAGCACCACGTTCATTTCTCGAAAGGCCTGATGGTGATCGGGAATGAGCTGCGCAGCTCATAGTCATAATCGACGTACGCATTTATCAAATACGTCTTGAAAGGCTCAGAAATATCAACGATCCTGCTTATCTGGAATCGCAATGTCGTACGTGTTTCGTCACGGAAAAGCTGTATGGGCTTCGTGTTGGTGCATTTCACTTTACTGGCTTCTACAGTGCATTGGAACCGCGGCCCCTCTGTGGGCGCTGATTGCGAAAGCACCGGCAAATCAACTGCGAATGGGTTAATAACTTCTGTCTGTTGAGATCGACTTTGCTCACAAGTGCCTTGCGAAGGAAAAGAAGATACATATCTGAACCAAGACATGGTTGTACTGGATTTTTTGGTTCATTGCAATAATAGTAAATTCCTGCTTCCCCAGTTGATTTACACAAATACCATTCAGTAGTTCCATCTATAATATCTCCCGTTGGGTTGCCTGTTACGAGGTTGCCTCTTACTGCAAAAGCCGTGCCGACACCAAATATAGGCACATCGTCATATCTGCCTTGTATCTGAAATTCTTTTCCATCAACAACTAACTTGGAGTTTCCTGCAAACAACTCACGCGGGAATTCTATGACAAGCTTGCGCGCTTCTATTTGCGAGTTGACTATGTTGCCCTTGCCCTTGTTTTTCACGTTGAATATGAATGTGCCCGAGAAGCCTGAGAGCAGGTAAGGCGTTCCGAAGAGCTGCACGTCAATCTGCACGGGCCCTGAGCCATGG
>JAGVVX010000043.1 GCA_018304565.1 Candidatus Aenigmatarchaeota archaeon | reverse complement strand
ATGCAAGTGCAACAACCATATCCCTGACGCTGCGGATCCCACCATCAGCAATTTTGGGGACGTATTCTCCTGTTGCTTCAAGAAGCCAGGACAGAGCAATAGAAGAAGTTACTAAAGCCAGGGATAAGCATCTTGAAGCAACAGGAGAATACGTCCCCATAATTGCTGATGGTGGGATCCGCAGCGTCAGGGATATGGTTGTTGCACTTGCATTAGGTGCTGACTCTGTTATGGCTGGAAAATTTTTTGCGGGAACAAATGAGAGTCCTACTGAAATAAACTACAAATTTTCCCCGCCTAGAAAACCTTATTGGGGTGAAGGATCTGACCGCGCAAAGAGTTGGAGAGAAAACCGCGGCTACAGCATAGAATTCGAAGAAGGAGTCCCTAACGCTGGGGTAGATTATGTAGGTCCTTTAGAGCCGTACATTTCTCAGGCAATGGAGCAGCTGAGGCAGGGCATAAGGAAAGCAGGCTGCAGGACAATAGATGGGCTTCACAGAAATGCTGTCGTTGAAACTATATCTGAAGAAGAGGTTGGTGCTCACGGCGTTCATATTGAAAAGAAGTAGCTTCAGCGCCTGTCAACAATGTCAAAAACATCTTCACCCGTTCCTATCAGAGTGACAGGCAAATCAAGCTCATTCTCCAGCTTCTCGATGAAGGATCTTGCGTCGCCGGTTAATCCGCGATAATTCCTTTCGCCTTTATTGCCGTCATAGACCATATCGATCTTTGTGACGGCAATCTGCGTTGCGCCGTTCATGTCTGCAGTTTTCTTTGCCAGCCTGAAAACTTCCGGCGTCCATTCTCCAAGTCTCCTCGGTCTGCGTGTAACAGTCCCGTACTCTCCTTTGCCTTCGCTGCGCAATCTTTCCTGCTCTTCCTTTGGAAGCTCACCCGGAAATATCCCCGACCCTACCCTGCTTGGGCGCGCTTTGTAAACTGCAATAACATCCTTCACATGAGCAGGGCCTATGCCTACATCAGCGCACGCGCTTCCTGCAGTCGTGTCCTTGCTTGTGGCGTTGTAATACGTCAACTCCCCATCTATTTCGAAGCCGTACAGCGAAAGCATTGTTCCCTGAGTCATCTCAACAAGGACTTTCTCACCGCCTGCTAATGCTTTTAGCAACAGTTCAGAAACATCAGCAAGATAAGGCTTCAATTCCTCTATATCTTTTGCGAATTTCATTTCTTTTGATCTCTTTACCCTTTCCAATTGCGCAGGGCCGCATCCGGTGCCTGTTGAGCCTATACCTTCTTTGTAATGGCTTGAGTTATCAACATCAATGTGCCTTTGCTCTATTGCAGGGCAGAGTGAGTCAACATAGAATCTTTCTTGAATGTCACACTCCTCTATTTCTTTTAATAATACTGCAGGATTAACAAGGACGCCTTTGCCGATGTACAGCTTTGCGCCTGGATTTGTAAAGCCGGAAGGTACCATCCTCAGCCCATATTTTCTGCCATTCATGCAAACAGTGTGCCCTGCATTTGTTCCGACGCCTGCACGGGCTATATGTTCGTATCTGTCATTAAGAGAAATGTAAGAAACAACTTTTCCTTTGCCTTCGTCTCCGAACCATCCGCCAACAACAATAGTTGCTGTCCTGGGTTGTCTCATTTTATTACCGCTAATATTTCCTGCCAAACTTTAAATGCCTAGGTTGCTACAACAAACTCATGGAAGAAACTTCTACCAAGACTATAGAGAGGATAGGCGAGCAGAGAAAGCACGTCATGGAGAGGCTTGGCAGAATAAGAAGAAGAATAGCCGTGATGTCCGGCAAGGGCGGCGTAGGCAAGACGACCGTGGCTATAAACATAGCTGCACTGCTTGCTGAAAATAATAGCGTGGGACTGCTGGATGCCGACATAGATTGCCCGAATGTCAACAAGTTCCTCGGGATAACAGAAAAATTCAGCGTTTCAGGCGGAAAAATAAAGCCTGTCGAGAAATACGGCATGAAGATTGCATCGATGGCTTCACTCCAGGATTCAGAGGATACAGCCATAATCTGGCGGGGGCCGATGATATCTCACGCTATACTGCAGTTTCTTGAATTGGTTGAATGGGGCAATCTTGACTATTTGATTATAGACACGCCACCCGGGACATCCGACGCCGCGCTGACGCTCATGCAGCTTGTGCAGCTGAGCGGCGTGGTAATAGTTTCTACCCCCCATCCTGTCTCATTAACAGACGCAAACAAAGCGATAAACATGGCAAAGCAGATGAATGTTCCTGTACTCGGCATTATCGAGAACATGGCTGGAGGAATCTTTGGCTCAGGAGTCGAAAAACTGGCGGAAAGCTCAGGAGTCCCTCTTCTTGGGAGCATAAAGCTGCAGAAAACACTCAGCAGCCTGACAAGCGGAGGCGTGCCTGCAGTGAAAGATGACAAAAATCTGCGCAAAGATTTCGAGAATATCGTGAAAAAACTTCTTCTGCACCAGCAAAAAGATTAAATATAGGGGAAAGTAAAAAATACAAGAGGCTTATGAAAATATTTTCAGTCATAGAGGCTGAAGAATTACTGCCCACACTCAAAACAAACCTTGAAAAGATTTTTCACTTAAACCAGACGCTGAAAGCAGTTTCGGCAGATATAGACTCGCTTATTGACATCTGGGGAGAGGACGTTTACAAACACAATCATGTCGATAACGGTTATTATACGGACCTCGCAAGCAAGCAGCAGGAGGTCATGAAGCATCTGCAAGATGAAATGATAAAAATAAACCAATTAGGCTGTTTTGTAAAGGATATCGAACGCGGCCTGGTAGATTTTTACTATGAGCTCAACGACGAGGTTGTCTTCCTCTGCTGGAGATATGGAGAAGACAAGATAAACCACTGGCATGGGCTGAATTCAGGCTTTACAGGAAGAAGGCCGCTAAGAGACCTTTTCGCTTTTAACAGGCAGTGATTATTTTTAAATAGTCTGATTGTCTAATGTAGCAATTATGATAATTCAGCAATATTTAGTCCGGTCAGGAAACGAATTGAATGGAGCAGATCCAAAGAGAAGATCAGAAACTAGAAGAAGAATCCAAAGTGGCAGAGAACTGGCAAGTGTCTATGGATATGGCACTGCTTCCAGAAATATTCTTAATATGGAAATGTTTGACGATCCTGTGTGGAATATTCTTCATGGTGATTTTCCAAAGTATACAGAAGGTGGACGTGAATTGGCTAGGGTTCTCTGGCATAAAATGATTGACAGGACAATGACAGAAGATGAGTATAATCTCGTTCTGGGAAGAAAGCACCCTGTTTTATACCCTGGATGATGCGGCAGATTTGCCCCGTCTTCTGCTTAAGAATATTTTCCTTCTACTGGTTTGATGCATAAGCTTCTGTTCGGCACAGCAGGCATACCTCTCAGCTGCGACGGAAATACATCAGATGGCGTGAAGCACGTGAGGGTGCTGGGGCTTGATGCGATGGAACTTGAGTTTGTTCACAGCGTAAACATTTCTGAAAAGACAGCACCGCTTGTAAAGAAGGCTGCTGACGACAACAGCGTTGTTCTGACCTGTCATGCACCTTACTACATCAACTTGAACGCTCAGGATAGTGCCAAGATGAAGGCATCCATCCAGAGGCTTATTACAGCTGCGCGTGTTGCTTGGAGCTGTAGCGCATGGGGTGTTGCGTTCCATCCAGGCTTTTACATGAAGAAATCAAAAGAAGAAACTTACAAAATCATTAAGGAAAACATCAGGACTGTAGTTGAAACACTGAAACAAGAAGGAAACGATATCTGGATAAGACCAGAAATTACCGGCAAGCGGAGCCAGTTCGGGGATTTTGAAGAGATTGTTAGATTAAGTCAAGAGCTGGAGCATGTACTGCCCTGCATAGATTACGGGCATATGCATGCACGCGAAGGCAAGTTCAATAGAACAGAGGAATTCAGGCTTGTGCTTGAAAAGATCGAAAAGACATTGGGGAAAGAATCTCTGGACAACATGCATATACAGATTGCAGGAATAGAGTACACGGAAGCAGGAGAAAGAAGGCACATAAACCTTGAAGACTCGGATTTAAACTTTCTTGATTTAATAGAAAGCTGGAAAGATTTCAATATCAAAGGTGTAGTGATAAGTGAGTCTCCCAACATTGAAGGCGACGCGCTGATGTTGAAAAGACTGTACAAAAATGTTGAATAATTGGTGATTAGATGACGTTCGTTAAAGTCGCAGAAGCAAACAGCATGAAAGACGGCGAAGCCAGGGCTGTCACTGCCAACGGAGACCAGATTGCCCTTTATCGTGTCAGCGGCGGATTTTATGCAACAACAAACGCATGCGCTCATCAGGGAGGTCCACTTGGAGAAGGAGTTCTGGAGGATAAAATTATCATGTGCCCATGGCACGGATGGAAGTTCAACGTTGAAACAGGCGTTTCACCGGTTGTGCCGACGGTGAAAGTAAAGACTTACAATGTCAAGGTAGAAGCCAACGATGTTCTGGTAGAAGTTTGAATTAAGAAAGCCTATAAATAATTACTTGCAGGAATTGTGATTAGTTGATGAATATGCAGGAAACAGGACAGAAAGTAACAAGGACTATGACAATTGCTTCCATCGTGCAGAAGTACCCTGGCACAGTGGAGGTCTTTGCTAAATACGGCGTGCATTGCGTCGGCTGCAACGTCTCTTATACAGAGACAGTGGAACAGGGCATTGCAGGCCACGCAGGCAAGAAGGACCAGATAGATGCTATAATCACAGAACTGAATGAAGCAGCCGAGAGAGGAGAGGTTGTCAACGAGGGGCCTATAGGCCTGACAGAGAAAGCTGTTGTCAAGCTTAAGCAATTCATGCAAGATAACAGCATGGCGAACCGCGGCCTCCGCATCGATGTAATTCCTGGCGGCTGTTCAGGCTACCAGTATGCATTCGAACTGGAAGAAGAGAGTACAGAGACGGATGAAGTGATTGAGGTTGAGGGAATAAAGCTTTTCATCGATCGCGACTCAATGCCAATGCTCTCAGGATCAAAGATAGACTACATAGATACGTTCCAGGGAGCCGGTTTCAAGGTCGTTAACCCCAATGCAAAAAGCTCGTGCGCCTGCGGCCAGAGCTTCCATTGATTTTCTAACAGCTGACATTGGAAAAATACTAAAGAGGCTGCAGAATGCAAGCAAGAACAGAAGTTGAAAAATCTGGAGAGAGAAACTTCAGAATAGTCGCTTATCTAGACGGCAAACCAGCTGGGCAATATCTCATTGGAATTGACCAGCATTATGATCCTCTTCTGGGAGGTTTCAGTGCTGATGCAACACTTTCTTCAGACGTGCCTTATAACGGAGTAGCTCGTGCACTTATTGAAAGATGTGCAGAAGTTATACGCTCCACTTCAAGAGCATTGCAAGCGGATATTATACATAATGCAGTATTCATCAATCCAGAAGCAATGGAAAAGCTTCCGCATTTGTATGAAGAACACGGCTACAGATTAGACCGCAACGGCTGGAAAGCTACTAAGATTTACAGGCCAGAATGAGATTTAAAGAATCAGCTTATGTTGATTTCTACTTCAGGGGCCTGACTTGCACCTGCTTGGGCTTCAAAATACTGCCTTTGCGAGAAGCCGAACCAGCCTGCAATCATGTTTGATGGGAATACATGGACTGCAGAATTGTAGTCCCTGACGGCTGTGTTGAACCTTGTCCTTGAAACAGCCACCATGTTTTCCGTTTCTGCCAATGAATCCTGAAGGCCGATGAAATTCTGGTTCGCTTTCAGGTCAGGATAGTTTTCACTGATAAGAAGAAGTTTTGACAAGGCTGTTTCAAGCTGGTTTGCTGTATCAACTCTTTGTGTTGCACTGGCTGATGTTTGCCATTGCGATCTTAGTGCTGTTATCTCAGTGAGCGTTTCTCTCTCGAATATCGCATAGCTTTCAACAACATTAACGAGGTTTGGTATCAGGTCTACCCGCCTCTGGTATTGCGTTTCAACGTCTGCCCATGTTTTGTCAACATTCTGGTTGAGCCTGACAAGATTGTTGTAAGATCCCCAGACAGTTGCTGCGAAAATTAATAATAGAAGAGCCGCTGCCCCAATAGCTATCATTTTTGTGTTAAACACCGGCTGTTTTTGCGCCATTTTCCGTCACGTATTTTTATCATAATATTTTTATTGTTTCTTGGGACATCTGCAGGAATTCTTAATTCCTGCGATGCAAGAGAAGCCCTGCTTCTCT
>JAGVVX010000042.1 GCA_018304565.1 Candidatus Aenigmatarchaeota archaeon | reverse complement strand
GGTCATTGAATTTTCAGGCTACAAAGTCGTGCACGTGATGAACATAACCGATGTCGGCCACCTGACTTCTGACGCGGATACGGGCGAGGACAAGATGGAAGTGGGGGCGAAACGCGAGAACAAGACTGCATGGCAGATAGCTGATTTCTATACAAAATCTTTCCTTCAGGACATGGAAAGACTCCACATAAAACATCCTTCTATACTGTGCAAGGCAACCGACCATATCAAAGAAATGATAGGGCTTATTTCAGCGCTGGAGAAAAAAGGCTATACATACGCGCTGAAAGACGGGATTTACTTCAACACAACAAGGCTCAGGGACTACGGCAAACTTGCAGGGCTCAGGAAAGAAGACCTGAAAGCAGGAGCCCGCGTAGAGATGGTGCAGGGGAAAAAGAATCCCACAGACTTCGCGTTATGGAAGCTCTCCCCTGCGGGCGCGAAGCGCCAGATGGAATGGCAGTCTCCGTGGGGCGTCGGTTTCCCCGGATGGCACATAGAATGCTCGGCCATGTCTATGAAATATCTTGGCACGACATTTGACATACATTGCGGCGGCGTGGATCATATAGCTGTACATCACACAAACGAGATTGCGCAGTCAGAAGCAGCCACAGGAAAGAAGTTTGTCAACGTCTGGCTGCATGGCGAATTTATGCTGGTTGATGGAAAGAAGATGGCGAAATCTCTCGGGAATTTTTACAAACTGCAGGATCTTGTGGATAAAGGCTTTGATCCGCTGGCTTTCAGATACCTGTGCCTGTCGACGCACTACCGAAGCCAGCTCAATTTCACGCTAGAGGCTCTGGAAAAGGCCCAGAATACGCTGCGCAACATAAATGATTTCTATCTGCGGCTGAAAGATGCAATCAGGGCGTCAAAGAAAAGCACCAAAGACAAGAAGACCCTGAGCAGATTGAAGAAAGCATCTGCCGAGCTGGATTCTTGCCTGCTCGATGATCTCAACACGCCTGAAGCGCTATCGAGACTGTTCAGCATGATTCATCTGGTCAACAAGATGATGGAGGAAAAGAAAACAGACAGCGCTTCTATGAAGTTCACTCATGGTTACATGCTCAAAATAAACGGAATATTCCAGTTTCTTAGGAAAACAGAAGAACTAGCCGAAGCTGAGAAAAAACTCATCAAGGAACGCGAGAAAGCGAGGAAAACAGGAGACTACAGGAAATCCGACGAAATTCGCGGGAAGCTGAAGAAAATGGGGATCATAATTGAAGACACACCACAAGGTCCTAGATGGAAAAAGATCAAGAAATGAAATCCTCTTTGTTACATCTGACTAAAGTCAGAGGTTTCTTTATGGATTTCTTTTCGACTTCTTCTCATTCAACCAGCACATAAATGTGCTGGTTTTCTGAAGAAGTCAAAAATAAGTCTGGAACCAATAAGTTTTTAAGATTCCCAGAGGAGTGATTATTATGGTAGATAACGATAAGCAGATTCTGAAAGAACTAAAAGAAATCAGGACAGATATCGATTACATAAAAGAGCATATGATAGACACAGACATGATCCTGACAGACGATGATGTAGAATCAATAAAGGAAGCTGAAAAAGACCTGAAGGAAGGTAAAACAAAGAGGCTGGTTTAGATTTATTCTGTTTTGCTTTCACAGGAAACCAACAAATTTTTGCAGGGCTTGGATAGACATCTCAGAGAAAGAATAGAAAACAGACTGAGAAATCTCGCAGAAACACCTGTACCTTCTGATTCAAAGTTTATCACCAGAGATACAGATAACGAGAAGATATTCAGATATCGCATTGGAGACTATCGTGCTCTGTACAAAATCAAAGAAAAAGACAGAATTGTATTGGTAACAAAAATTGACAAGAGACCCAGAATATACAAACACTAATTAAAATATTATTTGTGATAGTATGAAACGAAAGCACGGGCAGAAGCCGGAATACCAGCTGAAGATTGCAAGAGAGCGCATCGCCATACTGTTTGATGAAGCGGAAAAGGCTGCAAAAGAAAACAAGGACCGGGCAAGACGCTATGTGCAGCTTGCGAGGAAGATAGGGATGCGGTACAACGTGAGAATTCCGCACGACCTCAAGAGGAAATATTGCAGATACTGCCATAACATGCTTCTTGACTCACGAAGAAGGCTGAAAAAAGGCGTTCTTGTCGTTGAATGCAAATCATGCGGTGCGTCGCTGCATTACCCGTACAAAGGGAAAAGAGATTATCTGCAGAAAGCGTAGCTTTCTGAGATCTTCGAAGAACATGGTTCTTCGAGACGCCAAAAGACTTCTGTCTTTTGAGCATGCCAGAAACCTTGTGGTTTCTGAGCAGAAAGAGAAAAACCGTAGGTTTGTTCTCTTCTTTTAATATTTTTTCATAGAAGAAGAGCATTGATTTGTAGTGATAAATTATGGTTTCAATAAGATACACAGACCAGCAGAAGCTTGTCGAGAAGTCCGCTGAAGAGCTGAAAAAGGTCATAAAAAGCCCGGAATGGTCAACTTATGTTAAGACCGGCATTTCGCGCGAGAGGCCTCCTGAGCAAAAAGACTGGTGGTATCTGAGGGCGGCAAGCATCCTCAGGAAAGTCTCTCTTGATGGTCCTGTTGGTGTCTCGCGCCTGCGCAGCTACTATGGCGGCAGGCAGCGCAGAGGCCACAAGCCTCCTCGATCCAAGAAAGGCGCGGGCAAAATAATCAGGACAATACTCAGAGACCTTGAGACTTCAGGCCTTGTAAAGACAGTTGACAAGCCGAAGAGAGGCAGAGCCATTACACCAAAAGGGCAGAAGTTCCTGAATGCTGTGGCAAAGCAGGTAAAGTGATTTGGAAGTGAATCTCCGCACACAAGGCGCATGACGCCAAAGGCGTCAGTCTGTCCGGTGCGGCGTCCCTTTCGCTTCAACCCTGTATCCGTCACGTGTTTGAAAGCATGTGTATTGAAGCGAAAGTAAAAATGTTAATCTGTGTGTTTATATCATGAGGCTGTATGGCATCCGCAGGGAAAATGGGTATGTGATTAGAACATACGTGCCGTCGCATTTCGCTGAGCCTATGAAGTTTCTTGCCAGGATTTATCTTGGGAGAAGCTTTGCTTCTCCGAGATCTTCAGAGAAACGGAGTTTCTCCGAGAATATTGGAGGCCAGCTGGTCGGAGAAACAAGAGTTCCTGCAGAAAACTATCCGTTCGGGGATGCAGCTATGGCTGATTTCATGAGATTGAACAGAAAAATCATGGGCGTTCTAAGGTCGCTGGAAGCCCGGAAAAGCTGATTCTATGAATGAAGAAGAGGAAATCAAGAAAAAACTAATGCAGCAAAGACTTCAACAGCAGTTGCAGGAATCGCTGCAAGGCCAGATGCAAGAGAAACAAATGGAAGAGGCGCTGAAACAGATAAAGCTTCATGTCCTTGATGCGAAGGCAAGGGAAAGGCTCAACAACCTCAAGCTTGTGAAGCCCGATCTGGCGATGCAGCTTGAGATGTATCTGGCCCAGCTTTACCAGTCAGGCCAGATAAAGGGAAAGATCACGGACGAGCAGATGGTCTCGATACTGAAGAAAATAAGCCCCACCCGCGACATAAAAATCAAGAGAAAATAAAGCTTCATTTGTTTGTCACCGTGAAGTAGTCATTAGATTTACAATTTTCTCAAAAAACGCAGCTTTTTGGAATTCTCGAAATCCAAAGGATTTCGGAATCTCGGAGAAACGAAGTTTCTCTTAAGATCTCGGAGAAGCTTCGCTTCTCCCAAGATTGTAGAAGTTTCTTAAATTGTTTGTGGAATATCAGAGCATGCGCAGCTTTGTTGACGAACAAACCAAGAGAGAGATTGCAGAAGCCGGGAAGATTGCAGGCAAGACAGAGGGGTGGCTTTCGGACAATGAAGGCGCTTTTCTGTTCCTGAACGCAAGAAATGGCCCCTGCAGGGGCGAGATAGTGGAAGTTGGCAGCTGGAAAGGTCGCTCAACAATATGGCTTGCAAAAGGCTCCAAATCGGCAAAACGCGAGAAGATTCATGCAATTGACCCGCACATAGGCTCGTATGAAGGCAAGAAGGAGAATACGTACGCACAGTTCAGGAAAAATATCAGGGCCGCGGGCGTGGAAGATCATGTCATCCCTATTGTCTCGAAAGCAGAAGATGCTGCAAAGAAATGGAAAAAGCCCGTGAGGTTTCTATGGATAGATGGCTCTCACAACTACGAGGATGTCAAGAGGGACGTGCTTATATGGGAAAAGTTCCTTGTCAACGGCGGCGTGATAGCCCTGCACGATACTGTTTTCCGGGAAGGGCCGACAAAGGTCTCAAAGGAACTCATAAAATCAGGAAAATTTTCAGATATTGGTTTCGTTGACGACATAACCTTTGCCGTCAAGGATCCGGAAGCTTCAAAGGTGTCCACTGCATTTTCATTGCTTTCGCGGGAACTGGCATTGAAACTTCTCTGGATAAGGATTCCTGTCTTCAGGAATGCCGTAAAGAAGCTGTTTTTCAAGCAGTATGTGTGATCAAAAAATCTGCAACATCACCCAAAAAATGATGTTGAGAACTTCAGAAACCACATCGTATAAATGGTTTTCTAGTATCTAATTCATGGAAAGCGAAGCTTTCCTGAATTTCTCAAAAGACATAAAGTCTTTTGCAGAAAAGATAGGTGATATCCTGAGTATGAAAATCGCAACTATAACGCTTAGCTGGAATGCCCGGAAAGACCTGAAGGAAATGCTCGAATGCGTAAAGAGACAGAGCGTAAAGCCTTCAGAAGTCATAGTCGTTGACAATGCTTCTGCCGACGGCACCGCGGAAATGATAAAGGAGTTTCCTTTCGTCCGCTTTTTCCAGCTCGACAGGAACTATGGCTATGCCAAGGGATATAATATTGCCTTCGGGAAGGTTTCCGGGGACGTGGATTACGTAATTGTTCTGGATCAGGACGTCATGATCGGCAAGGGCTATATCCGGACAGTCTTGCAGCGGTTCAAGAAAGAGCCTGACTCCACGATTATAATTGCCGGAGATGTAAGGGAGCCTCTTATCAAATCACTGGCTCTCAAGGAAGGCTACGTAAAAGAATTTCACGGATCATGCTACGCGTACAGGAACAGGTACCGCAGGCACATGAAATTCTGCGAGGAATTCTTCGGGTACAACAATGAAGCAGATCTTTCAGCCCGCCTTCTTGACAAGGGCTTCAGGGTTCTTTTTTATCCCAGAATGAAGGTTGCTCATAAGAAAGATACGACGGGGATAACGCCTTTCACTACTTTCTACATGACGAGGAATGCAATATGGCACTACTGGAGAAACGGCAGCATAAAAGACGCAATTCTCGGTTCTTTAACCATGATGCTTGTCTTTTACAGCAAGGCATCGAGAAACAATACGCTGCCATCTTATTTCAGGGCCGTTTTCAGCGCTTTCGTTGGATTGCCTTTTTGCATCAGGACAAGATATCCGTCGAAATACGTCTCGTATAAAGACATTCACGATCTAAATTTCATTGCGAAAAGATTTGTGGCAGCACTAAGGTTTCTTGTCAAAAAATGATTGCAGAAGTTTCTGCGTTTGTCCCAAAAGGCTTTAAAGCGGGCTTCAAAAACTTCTTGGGCAGCGCCAATCAACGTTAGCATTTAAGCCTTGTTTTTTGAATTAGTCCTATGGATATTTTGATGACATCCAGTGGCGGGATTATAAGGGGCATTGAAAGCTGGCCTGAGTACGGCCTTGCAAAGGTTCTTGTAAAAAAAGGCCATAACGTGACTGTCTTTTCCTCCTCCTCTGCACTGAAGAAGCACGATGGATCAAAGAATGAAACAATCGAGGGCATTAACGTTAAGCGCTTCAATCCTGTCCTTCCCACTTCGCTGTTCAGCATGTTAAAAAAGGATTTTGATGTGTTGCATATGCATCATCTCGGCTATCTGGCGCCGATATCGAGCTACGCGGCGCTTGCAAAGAAAATGAAGTCTGTGCCATCAGTATTCACAATGCATGGCATATATCACAATCCTTACATTGTAGAGAATATAGACGACCCGCTATCAGCAAGAATAAATAACAAAATTCAATTGAGTTTTCCTTTGAAGCCGTGGAAGCTGACAGATTGGTTTGTTCATTTGCCGTTGCAAGCTGATAAAATAATAGCCCTGACAGAATGGGAGAAAACAGCAATAACAAAATTAAGCATAGACAGCAAAAAAATAAATGTAGTACCGAATGGCGTAGATCTGGAAAAATACAGCAAAGGCA